>JALZWD010000389.1 GCA_023300365.1 Flavimaricola sp.
GCATTGTCCAAGGCCCCGCGAATGGCCGATGCGCCCAAAACCGTCGCCGCGACACCGTCAAACGCGCCCTGAAATCCGCCCATCGGCGTACGCGACGCCCCCACAATCACAACAGCCATCAGCCCACCTCGCGGGTATCTGCAATCACCATCCCATCGCGCGGCAATGTGCCGGGGGCGACAATCTCAACGTCACCGCGCAGCTTGAGCACATCGGTAACACTCGCCGCATAGGCCGCCGCATCGCCGCCCTCGCACTCGATTTTAACCACCATCGTGTCGGCCTTGCCGTCATGGCCCACTTCAACGCGCGCGCGGGACATTTCGGCATGACGTGCGACCAATGCGGCCACCTGCTCGGGGCGCACAAACATGCCCTTTACCTTGGTCGCCTGATCGGCCCGCCCTCGCCATCCCGCAAGGCGCATATTGGTGCGGCCACACTCGGATGGACCCGCAACCACGGCAGAAAGATCGCCCGTGCCAAAACGGATCAAAGGATAGTCGGGGTTAAGAGCCGTCACGACCACTTCGCCCACCTCGCCCTCGGCCACGGGGTCGCCGGTGCCGGGGGTTACAATCTCGACGATCACACCCTCGTCCACGATCATCGGCGCACCTGCGGCGACCTCGTAAGAAATATGGCCCACATCGGCGGTGCCGTAACATTGCAAACAGGTGATGCCACGCGCGGCATAGGCCTCGCGCACTTGCGGAAAAAGCGGCCCGCCAGAAACGGCGGCCTTGGTGATCCCCAATGCCACGCCCATCTCATCGGCCTTGGCCAAAATGCTCTGCAAATAATCCGGCGTTCCGGCATAAGCGGTCACGCCCAAATCGGCGGCGGCACGCACCTGTAATTCGGTCTGCCCCGGCCCTGCGGCAAACACCTTTGCGCCCACGGCCACTGCGGCGCTTTCAAACATCGCGCCCGCGGGGGTGAAATGATAGCTAAACGTGTTTTGCACGACATCGCCCTTGCCGATCCCAGCTGCATGCAAAAACCGCGAAAACCGCCACCAATCGGCGCTGCTGCCTCCGGGTTCATAAATTGGGCCGGGCGATTGAAACACACGTGTGATGTTGTGCGTCTGGATGCCCCCAAAGGGCGGCGTCTGAGATTGACGCTGGCTAAGCTCGGATTTGCGCAACACAGGCAAACCCGTCAGCTCATCAAGCCCCTTTAGCGCCACACCCATATCGGCAAGCGCCGCCAGTTGCCCCGCCTCGCGCGCATCGGCAGAGCGGGTTTCAAGATCGTCAAAATGGCTCATGACAACCACCTCTTGCGGCGTCGGTAACTGCGGACATCACGAAACGATTTACGCCCCTCTTCTGACATGCCCAAATAGAATTCCTTTACATCAGGGTTCTCGCGAAGCTCGGCGGCGGCGCCGTCCATCACCACGCGACCACTCTCAAGGATATACCCATAATGCGCAAACCGCAGGGCCACATTGGTGTTTTGCTCGGCCAACAGGAACGACACGCCCTCTTGCTCGTTGAGGCTTTTTACAATCCCGAAAATCTCTTCGACCAGTTGCGGCGCAAGGCCCATGCTTGGCTCATCGAGCAGGATTGTCTCGGGCTTGCTCATCAAGGCGCGGCCAATAGCGCACATCTGTTGCTCGCCGCCGGATGTATACCCCGCCTGAGATTTGCGCCGCTCGGCCAAACGCGGGAAATACTCGTACACCATCTCAAGCGCTTGGGCGGCCTTACCGTCGCGCCGCGTATAGGCACCGGTCAGCAGATTTTCCTCCACCGTCAGGTGCTCAAAACAATGCCGGCCTTCCATCACCTGCACCACACCACGCTTAACCAAATCCGACGGAGACGCCTTTTCCACGCGCTGCCCACGATACGAGATCGACCCTTTGGTCACCTCGCCCCGCTCAGATTGCAGCAAATTGGAAATCGCCTTCAACGTCGTGGTCTTGCCCGCACCATTGCCACCCAACAACGCGGTAATCCCGCCCTTGGGCACACTTAAGGACACGCCCTTAAGCACGAGGATGACGTGATTATAAATCACCTCAATATTGTTAACCTCAAGCAAGGTCTCGGTCTTTGCGCCATCCAACATGATCACAACCCTTTGGTCTCGTCTTCGTCTACAATCGTCCTCACCCAAGCGATTTTTCTTGGGGGGGAGGTCAACTGCACAAAATACTCAAAAAGCCGGCGGGCAACCTATGCTGCCCGCCGGTATGATTACATCACAGGCAACCTGGTGTGATGTTGTTCTCGGTCGCAAAGGCCGCCGCATCAGCGGCAATCAAAGGATCGGTCACGCTATCGTCAGGAGCGATATAATCGGTCAACGCAACCCAGGCCTCATCGCCTGCGTTCCACTGTTGCACGATGCCAAGGCCAGTGCCGCCGTGATCTTCGCAAGACACAGCAAACTCAGGGCCAATAAGCGGCATTCCAAGCTCTTCCATACGACCTTCGGTGATTTCGAGGGCCTCCATGCCGTCACGCACCATGGCGGCGGTCACATCCGCCACACCGTGGATCTCTTGCGCTTTGCCAATGGCCTCAGCGGCCAACATCGCCGCATACATGCCCCGGATGTACAAAACCGAGCCGACGTTGCTGCCGTCGCCTGCGCCATTTCCGGCATCAACCACCATCGATTGAATGTCGGCCAGAACAGGCAAATCACCAACGCGGTTCATGTTGAGCGACAGATACCCATCCGCACCCGCGCCCGCAGGGGCCACGTCATGCTCGGCACCGGCCCACCAATTGCCGATGAACTGATCCATCGGATAGCCAATGTTGCTTGCTTCTTGAATGGCAACTTGGTTCATAACGCCCCAGCCCCACATTAAGACATAGTCCGGACGCTCGCGGCGGATTTGCAACCACTGCGATGTCTGCTCTTGGCCCGGATGATCCACGGCCAACTCGGACAATGTAAATCCATGCTGTGCCGCAAGTGCCGTCAACGTCGGAATAGGCTCTTTGCCGTAAGCCGAGTTGTGGTACAAAAGCGCCAGCGTCTTGCCTTCAAGCGAGCCACCGTTTTGGTCGAGCAAATAGTTGACCATCACCGACGCTGCATCCCAATAGTTCGCAGGATAGTTGAACACCCAATTGAATGTCTCGCCATCCGCGGCGGATGTCCGGCCGTAACCCATGGTGTGAATAGGGATCTGGTCCGCAGTTGCGCGCGGAATAAGCTGATAGGTGATACCCGTGGACAGCGGTTGATAGATCAACGCGCCTTCGCCCTTGGTGCTCTCATAACATTCAACACCCACTTCGGTGTTATAGCCGGTCTCGCATTCAATGATGCGCACGGCCTCGCCCCCAATGCCGCCATCGCGCGCATTAAGCAGATTGAAGTAATCCTGATATCCGTCCGAGAACGGCGTGCCACCGGCGGCATAAGGGCCGGTACGGTATGACAGGTCTGGAATGACAAGGTCTGCCACCGCAGATGTGGCGCTCATCGCACCGGTTACGGCCAAAGCGGCCAAGGTCTTCATCGTCATCGGATATATCCTCCCATGGTTGATCCGAAATGTATCGTGCCGGGTTGTCCCCGATCGTTAATAAGGAAACGGCCAAAGCCGTAACTTCTCTTTGGCCAGCCTCCAAAGCTGTGCCAATCCATGCGGCTCCTTGATCAAGAAAAACATGATCAAAGCCCCCACAATAACAAGCCGCAAATGCGACACCAAATCCGTGGGCCAACCAAGCATGTCGACACCAACCACCTTAAGCAGCACCGGCAACAACACAAGAAACGCGGCCCCTGCAAAGGATCCAAAAATGCTGCCAAGCCCGCCCAAAATGATCATAAACAGCACAAGGAACGACTTTTGAATGCCGAACACTTCGCCCACTTCGACGGCCCCCAAATAGACCGCGAAAAACAGCGCGCCTGAGATACCGATAAAGAACGACGATACCGCGAATGCCGTAAGCTTGGCCTTCAACGGGTTCACCCCAATGATCTCGGCGGCAATATCCATATCCCGGATCGCCATCCACGTGCGCCCCAAACTGCCCCGCGTAAGGTTGCGCGCAAGGATCGCACAAGCAGTACAAAACACCAGCGCAATCAAATACTGCGCCGCAGGGGCGGTGTTCGCGCCCGTCACGGCATAGCCAAACACCGTGCGCTCGGGCGCGGAAATCTGCCCCGATGCGGAATAATTGTAAAACCAAGCCACCTTGTTGAAGAGCCACACGAGGAAAAACTGCGCCGCCAATGTCGCCACGGCCAAGTAAAACCCCTTAATCCGCAAACTCGGCAGGCCAAAAGCGGCCCCGACAACCGCCGTTATCCCGCCCGCAAGGATCACATGGATCACAATCGACACATCGGGAAACGA
>JALZWD010000390.1 GCA_023300365.1 Flavimaricola sp.
GCGTGGCGCATGTGTCATGGCGTGCCGACGCGGAAGACTTGGCCGAGCAGATGACGACTTGGCTTGGCTCTCGTCGATCGTCCACAAGCAACTAAGACTTAGCCTAGGCCCAGCTGCGTGATTGACTTGGGGGATCTGGAGCGGTTTAGATATGAGGTATGTTGGTTTTTGAAGAGTTTGGTCAAAAACGCGTTGTTCTGCGCCAACCCCACGTTGGGCCTTCGCGGCTTTCCTCAAGACGGGTGTACTTCGACTCGGTCGCTGCCGACATTACAATATTAGTGTGCGCAATCGCCTTTGAGTTGTATCTTTGGACAACCCTAGCATGGGCTTTCGACACTAAAGTTTATTTTACCATTTTTGTGGTGATGATAACATACCGCCAGTTTTTTAGCGGCCCGCTCCGCATGACAATGGATGCAGACCTTCATGAGCTGCAGCTGTCTCGAGACCGGAGGTGGGGCAAACCTATCATTTGGAAGTGTTCCCTAAGCGAGATCGTTGAATTCAGCGTCAAGGAATACGACCAGAGAAATGAAGGCGAATTCGTTAGGCGAGCTGCGCGGGTTGATGTCCCTACCCAAAGAGGGATTGTAAGGGAAAGTCGTTACCTATTGAACGACTATCCTGTGCAGCATGTGTATGACGTGGTGCGCAAAATGACTGCTTGGCTTGACTCCAAGCGCCCCACCGCCTAATCCCGCCACATATCCCGAGAGCAGCAGACTCTCGGTCCCCTTCACCAAGCAGGGGATCGCCCTCCACCAGCGTGTTACGCCCGTGGGGGCGTTTGTGCATTCGCCGGTCCGTTCCTATGTTGGGCGGGTCATGATCAGGAGGGGCAGCGCCCATGTTTGAGAACCTATCCGAACGCCTTGGTGGCGTGTTTGACCGGCTCACCAAACAGGGTGCCCTGTCCGAGGATGATGTAAAAACCGCGTTGCGCGAAGTGCGTGTGGCCTTGTTGGAGGCGGACGTATCCCTGCCCGTGGCCCGCGATTTCGTGAAGGCCGTGCAGGACAAAGCCACCGGACAGGCGGTGACGAAATCGATCACGCCGGGCCAGCAGGTTGTTAAGATTGTTCAAGACGAGCTTGAGCATGTTCTGACCGGGGACGCCGATCCGGGTGCGCTCAAGATTGATAACCCGCCTGCGCCGATCCTGATGGTGGGTTTGCAAGGTTCGGGTAAGACCACAACCACGGCGAAATTGGCCAAACGCCTGACCGAGCGCGAGAACAAGCGTGTTTTGATGGCGTCGCTGGATACCAACCGCCCTGCGGCGATGGAGCAGCTGGCGATTTTGGGCAAGCAGATCGGCGTGGATACATTGCCGATTGTCGCGGGCGAGACGCCTGTGGATATTGCCAAGCGCGCCAAGACACAGGCGAGCCTTGGTGGGTATGATGTCTATATGCTCGATACGGCGGGCCGTTTGCATATTGACGAAGAGTTAATCGCGCAGGCCGCCGCGGTGCGGGATGTGGCCAATCCGCGCGAGACGTTACTGGTGGTGGATGGTCTGACGGGCCAAGACGCGGTGAATGTGGCCACCGAATTTGACGACAAGATCGGCGTGACGGGCGTTGTTCTGACACGGATGGATGGCGACGGACGTGGGGGCGCGGCGCTGTCGATGCGGGCCGTGACCGGCAAGCCGATCCGGTTTGTGGGCCTTGGCGAGAAGCTTGAGGCGCTTGAGACATTCGAGCCCAAGCGGATTGCCGGGCGTATCCTTGGCATGGGCGATATCGTGGCTTTGGTCGAGAAGGCCCAAGATACGATTGAGGCCGAGCAAGCCGAACGGATGATGAAGCGCTTTCAAAAGGGCGCGTTCAATATGAACGATCTGAAGATGCAGATCGAACAGATGATGAAAATGGGCGGTATGGAAGGCATGATGGGGATGATGCCCGGCATGTCGAAGATGAAGGGCCAGATCGACAAAGCCGGTTTGGATGACAGTATTTTCAAGCGCCAGATCGCGTTGATCAATTCGATGACCAAGAAAGAACGCGCCAACCCGCAATTGCTTCAGGCCAGCCGCAAGAAGCGGATTGCCAAGGGTGCGGGGCTTGAGGTGCAAGAGCTTAATAAACTGCTCAAGCAGCATCGGCAGATGGCCGATATGATGAAGAAGATGGGCAAGATGGGTAAAGGTGGCATGCTTAAGCAGGCCATGAAGGGGATGTTTGGCAAGGGTGGCGGGATGCCCGGTGGGATGCCCGATATGAACGACCCCAAAGCGATGGAAGACGCGGCAAAGGCATTGCAAGCGGGCGGCGGTTTGCCGGGGCTTGGGGGCGGTGCGGGATTGCCGCCGGGCCTGTCTGGGTTTGGGAAGAAGAAGTGAGCCAGCCGACGCTTCATACCGCGCAGCTGACCCTGCGCATGCCATCGGCCGATGATTGGCCGCAAGCGCGCGGGTTTTTCATGTCCGAGCGGGCGGCGATGATCGGCGGGCCGAAAACCGAGGGTGAAGCTTGGCGGACATTGGCCGCAGAGATTGGCCATTGGAGCATGACGGGTTTTGGCATGTGGGCCGTGACGCGGACCGGCGATGACACCGCACTTGGGCTGATTGGGCCGTGGTGTCCTGTGGATTGGCCGGAAAACGAGATTGGTTGGATGATCTGGGCCGAGGGGCTTGAGGGCACAGGCGTGGCGACCGAGGCGGCAACGGCGGCGATTGGGCATGCTTATGGTACGCTGGGGTGGGAGACGGTGGTGCATTACATCGCCCCCGAGAACACACGTTCGATCCGTTTGGCCGAGCGTTTGGGCGCGGTTTTGGACCAAAGTGCCACCGGCCCGGCCGCCTATCCCGGCACGTTAATCTACCGCTCACCACGTCCGGAGGCCTTGGCATGACTGATCACGCAACCCGCGCGG
>JALZWD010000391.1 GCA_023300365.1 Flavimaricola sp.
AGGTCGGCGATGACTTTGCGTTGGTCGTAGTTGTTGCCTGTGTGCAGGTCTTGGGTCATGGCGCCATATGTTTCGACGCTGCCGATACCGTAGATGCACGAGACGGAGGCCACGATGATGACGTCGTCGCGTTCGAGCAGGGCGCGGGTGGCCGAGTGGCGCATGCGGTCGATCTGTTCGTTGATCTGGGATTCCTTCTCGATGAAGGTATCGGAGCGGGCGACGTAGGCCTCGGGTTGGTAGTAGTCGTAGTAGGAGACGAAGTATTCGACGGCGTTGTCGGGGAAGAAGCCTTTGAATTCGCCGTAGAGCTGAGCGGCCAATGTTTTGTTGGGGGCGAGGATGATGGCGGGGCGTTGGGTTTCTTCGATTACCTTGGCCATGGTGAAGGTTTTGCCCGTGCCTGTGGCGCCAAGCAGGACTTGATCCCGCTCGCCCGCGTTCACGCCCTCGGTTAGTTCAACGATGGCGGTGGGCTGGTCGCCTGCGGCGGTGAATTCGGTTTCCATGCGAAAGGCTTTGCCGCCTTCAAGCTTGAGGCGGGCCTTGACCTCGGCGGCAGAAGAGCCGGTGTCTGGCATGGATTGGGGCGAGTTATTGTGCATTTGGTGCTCCGCAAGCTGGAGCATAAGAATTTAGGTTTATGGCGGGTGTTTCAAGGGGGGATGCTGACACCGCTATGTCAGCATCACGTGACAGGGCCGATTTGGCCTAGCAATCGAGATAAACCGCGTAGTCAGTTGGAAAACCGCGACGGGGGAGGCGCGAGGCCGTTGTGCCGCCCCAAAAGCAATCGGTGTCGGTGGCGGCCTGTCGACTGACGACCTCGAGGAGGGTTTGCGCGGGGAGGGCCTCGCCGCGCGGGCGTGAGATGTCGGAGATAAAGGCGATGGACCCGCTTTGGCCCTGTACCTGACGGATTGTGGCGGTGATGCCGCCCGCAGCGAAGGGTGCGGTGGCGGTATGGGGCACGGTTAGGTAGGCGGTGCGCAATTCGTCGGTGCTCATCCGGTAGGTTTCGCCGACGAAGTAGTCGACTGGTACGGCGGCATTGGCCACCTCGCCGGTGATTGTGCCTGCTGCGGGGATGGGGCCTTGGCCATCGGTGGCACCGGAGGCGCCTTGGATGATGGTGGTTGTTGTCGCGACAAGGTTGGCGGTTTGCACGGTGGTTGTGCTGGTTTGGCCATCGGCGCTGAGGCTGGTGGTTTGGACGCTTGGGCCCGAACAGGCCGCGACAGTGGCGGTGGCAAGTGAAAGCAAAACAGCCCGCATGGTGGATCCCCCAAGAGAAAATATTGATGGGAGCATTCATCTGCGTTTGCCCCAAAGAGCGCAACCCTTGGGGGAAATTAATTCGCTAAAGTCGCGTTTATTCTAGTCGGTGGACAACACGCGGCTGTTGACCATGATCTCGTCGCCGATGCGAAAGACAAGGGCGCGGGTTTGGGGGCCGCCGCCGGTTGGCGTCATGATAACGAGGCCGTCGCGCAGAGTGTAGCGGCCGCCGGTTTCACGCGAGGAGGAGGTTGTGGCGACTTGGCTTGAGGTGCTGCCATAACTGCGGCCCGAATAGGTTCCGTCGGGGTCGAATGTGGTGCGTGAGCTGGTGGCAATGCCGCCCGTCAGGCCGGAGCCTTGGGAAAAACCCGTATAGCTAAAGGAGCTGAGCCCGCCATCGAGAAAGGTGCCGTTGGGCAGGGTTTCAACCGGACGAAGCGAGAGATCGCCGCGTTCCCAATATTCGCCGTCCCAGACGAACTCTTCGACGTCGCCATCGGCAAACGTGAGGGTCAGGGCGCGGCCATTTTGACGGTAGACGCCAAAGTCGGGATCACCATCGCGTAGCAGAGCGCGCCGGTCGAGGCGGGAGATGCCTTTTGGTGGTGTGCCTTCGTAGAAATGGCCATCGGGGAAGAAGACATAGCGGTGATGTTGGTGATCAAAATAGCCTGTGCCGTCGAGCTGTACCCGGAAATATTGAGTGAGGCCCCAATGTATCCCGGCCAAATCCCCAGGAACCGCGGCGGGCAGGTTGCCATCATCGCCGAGTGCGACAAACCGGAGATTTTCCCACATGGGCAGGACGTGAGCCGAGAAACTGGCGAAGCTTTCTTCGATGTCTTCGACTTCGCGGCCCGGGCCCTGGAACCCAAGGAGGACCGCAGTATCGTCCACTTGGACTGCGGCGAGAAGGTAGACCTTGCGACCGACACGAATGGTGGAAAGCGCACCGGCGTGATCGCCCAAAGAGGCGGTGGTGGCGGGGGCGATTTCGCGGATGTTGTCATGATCGTCTTCGTCGACGAAACGCGTGACATTGTCGGTGAGGAATTGGGACAGGTCGCCGGAGAACGGCGCGCCCAATGCGATATACATGTAGCAAAGTTCGCACTCGTCGTCAGGGAGGCGGGATAAAATGGTGAGGTATCCGTCGCGGACGCGGCCTGAGCGCCAATTGCCTGGGAGATCGTAGAGGATATTGCCAAATTGCCGAGGCTCGGCCAAGGCGGGTGAGGCGATTAGGAGAAAAAGGGCAAACAGGCGCAACATGGACAAGTCTTTCGGTTCAACATTCCACGAGCTTACAGTCCAGAGGTTGAGGCGGTCAATGCCACCAACGAGGCCCGTCGCCATGCCGCTCGAGCCAGCCGCCAAGCGAGAAATGGTCGCGGTGGCGCAAGAGAAGCAAGGCGATGAACGCGCCAAGGACGGCAAGGTCGATCACTTGGTTGCGGTGGATCGGGAAATTGCCGGCCTCGTTGATGGCAAAGGGATCAAGAAACCCCTCCCAGCGGCGCGAGACGGTAAAGGCATGCATGATAAGCAGGGCGCCATAACTGAAGAAGCGGAAGATGCCGATCAGAGCGAGGACGCAGAGCGCAATTTGCAGGCCCGCGGCGATGTAGACTTCGGTATTTGATGGATCAAAGCCATCAAAATTGCGCGCGAGGTTGCGGTATTGGCCCGGCAAGATGACTTTGTGTGCCGCCCACAAGAAGATGAACCAGATCAAACCAATGCGCAGGATGAAAAGGGCGAGGGCGTCTTGCCGGTCTGTGGGTGTCATGCGTGTCTCCGTTGTTGGCGCGGACTTAGCATGATGTGGCGGAGATGAGAGGCCCGCTCGCGGGAATGTGAGCGGCGGGGCGTGAGGATTCGCCGGTTGTGGGGACGTGCATTGGGCACATAATCGGCGTGGCGGTAGAGAAAGGCACATGTCATGCGGATCTTGATCCTTGGGGGGTACGGCGTTTTTGGTGGGCGTTTGGCCGCGTTGTTGGCGGATTTGGATGGCCTGACGATGCTGATTGCGGGGCGTTCGGAGGCGAAGGCGCTTGAGTTTTGTGCTGGGTTTGAGGGCGCGGCTGGGGTTGAGGCCGTGGCGTTGGATCGCGCGGATGTGGGCGCGCGTTTGGCGGGACTGAATGTGGACCTGTTGGTGGATGCTTCGGGGCCGTTTCAAGATTATGGGCCGGACCCTTACGGTGTTGTGCGGGCCTGTTTGGCGGCGGGTGTGCCCTATCTTGATTTCGCCGATGGGGCGGATTTTGTTTTTGGGATTGCGCAGTTTGATGCCGAGGCGCGCGCGGCGGGTGTGCCTGTGCTTTCGGGGGTCAGCAGCTTTCCGGTTTTGACGGCGGCTGTGTTGCGGGTGCTTTGCGACGATATGGAGGTGCATGACATCGCG
>JALZWD010000392.1 GCA_023300365.1 Flavimaricola sp.
CGATCAAGGATCGCCATTTCATCGTCGCGGTCACGGGCCAAGCGCTCAACTTCTTCGCGCTCGATCTGCAAGGCACGCTCGTCTTTTTCTACGCCGTGGCGGTTAAAAACACGCACCTCAACAACCGTACCAAAGTCGCCCGGTGGGAGACGCATGGATGTGTCGCGCACGTCAGATGCTTTCTCACCAAAGATGGCGCGCAGAAGCTTTTCTTCCGGCGTCATCGGGCTCTCGCCCTTTGGCGTGATCTTACCAACAAGGATATCCGCAGGGCCCACTTCGGCACCGATATACACGATCCCTGCCTCGTCGAGGTTGCGCAGAGCTTCCTCGCCGACGTTTGGAATATCGCGGGTGATTTCCTCTGGCCCAAGCTTGGTGTCGCGGGCGGCGACTTCGAATTCCTCGATATGTATCGAAGTAAACACGTCATCGCGCACGATCCGCTCAGAGATCAGGATGGAGTCCTCATAGTTGTAGCCATTCCAAGGCATAAACGCGACAACCACGTTCTTACCCAAGGCCAGCTCGCCCATATCCGTCGACGGACCATCGGCAATAACCTGCCCCTTGGTGACCAGATCGCCCACCTTCACCAGCGGCCGCTGGTTAATACAGGTGTTTTGGTTCGAGCGCTGGAATTTCCGCATACGGTAGATATCAACACCAGCGTCACCCAGCTCGAGGTCGGATGTAGCACGGATCACGATGCGGGCCGCGTCAACTTGGTCGATAACACCGCCACGTTTGGCCATGATCGCCGCACCACTGTCGCGGGCAACCACTTCCTCAATGCCTGTACCCACCAAAGGCGCTTCGGCCTGAAGCAATGGCACAGCCTGACGTTGCATGTTCGACCCCATCAGGGCGCGGTTCGCGTCATCGTTCTCAAGGAACGGGATCAACGAGGCAGCAACGGATACCAACTGCTTTGGGCTGACGTCGATCAGGCTCACCTGCTCGTTTTGCGCAAGCATGTAGTCGCCGGACTGGCGTGTGCTAACCAATTCGTTAACGAACTTGCCCTTCTCGTCGAGCTGCGCGTTGGCCTGAGCCACCGTGTGACGCATCTCTTCTGTGGCGGACATGTACTGAACTTCGTCCGTCACCTGACCGTCCACAACCTTGCGGTAGGGTGTTTCGATGAAACCATACTTGTTCACGCGGGCAAAAGTCGCCAGCGAGTTGATCAAACCAATGTTCGGGCCCTCGGGTGTCTCAATCGGACACATACGACCATAATGCGTTGGGTGCACGTCGCGCACCTCAAAACCGGCACGTTCACGTGTCAGACCGCCGGGCCCAAGCGCAGAAAGACGACGCTTGTGCGTCACCTCTGAGAGCGGGTTGGTTTGGTCCATAAACTGTGAAAGCTGCGAAGAGCCAAAGAATTCACGCACAGCCGCCGCGGCAGGCTTGGCGTTGATCAGGTCCTGCGGCATCACAGTGTCGATCTCGACAGAAGACATCCGCTCCTTGATGGCGCGCTCCATGCGCAGCAGACCAACGCGGTATTGGTTTTCCATCAGCTCGCCAACAGAACGCACGCGACGGTTGCCAAGGTGGTCGATGTCGTCGACATCGCCCTTACCGTCACGCAGTTCAACCAGCGCTTTGATACAAGATACGATGTCTTCTTTGCGCAATGTCCGCTGCGTGTCTTCTGCGTCAAGATCAAGACGCATGTTCATCTTAACACGGCCAACAGCCGAAAGATCATAACGCTCGCTGTCAAAGAACAATGTGTCGAACAACGCGCTTGCTGCATCAACAGTGGGTGGCTCACCCGGGCGCATAACGCGGTAGATGTCCATCAACGCGGTCTCGCGGCCAAGGTTCTTATCGGCGGCCATCGTGTTGCGCATGTAGGGGCCAACATTGATGTTGTCGATGTCCAAAACCGGGATCTTGGTCACACCGGCATCAACCAGTTCCTTGAGGGATCCACCAATAACGGCGCCGTCTTTGTCCAACTCAAGGGTCAGCTCGTCACCGGCCTCAACATAGATCGCGCCATTTTCTTCGTTGATGATATCCTTGGCGACAAACTTGCCAACGATCTGCTCATAGGGGAGCAACAGGTCAGTGACCTTGCCCTCATCAATAAGCTTCTTAACCGAACGTGGCGTGACCTTGTCACCCGCGGTTGCAATAACTTCACCAGTCTTGGCGTCGATTAAGTCATGGATGGGCCGTGTGCCGCGCACACGCTCGGGGAAGAATTTGGTTTTCCAACCATTCGACTTCTTCACGTATGTGTAGTCGACGGTTTCGTAATAGGCATCCATGATGCCCTCTTGGTCGAGGCCAAGCGCATAGAGAAGCGTCGTCACAGGAAGCTTGCGGCGACGGTCGATCCGCGCAAACACAAGGTCTTTGGCGTCAAATTCAAAGTCGAGCCACGAGCCGCGATACGGGATAATACGGCAAGCGAACAACAGCTTACCGGACGAATGGGTTTTGCCTTTGTCGTGGTCAAAGAACACACCAGGCGAGCGGTGCATTTGGCTGACAATAACACGCTCGGTGCCATTCACGATGAACGTACCGTTGCCCGTCATCAGGGGCATATCGCCCATGAACACGTCTTGCTCTTTGATATCCTTCACCGACTTGGCGCCAGTATCTTCGTCGACATCAAACACGATCAAGCGCAGCGTTACTTTCAACGGCGCACTATATGTCATGTCGCGTTGCTGACACTCCTCAACATCGTACTTGGGCTTTTCAAGCTCGTACTTCACGAATTCCAAAACGGCGGTTTCGTTGAAATCCTTGATCGGAAATACCGACTGGAAAACACC
>JALZWD010000393.1 GCA_023300365.1 Flavimaricola sp.
AGGGCAGTCATAAGGAACTTCATGATATTACCCTTTCATCCGTGCAGTGACAGCAGCAGTGACAGTCTTGGCATCAGCCTTACCACCCAGTGCAGCAACGATTTCACCGGCTGTATCTTTGGCCACGTCTGTAACGCTTTTCACAGCACCAGCACGGATCTCAGAAATAGCGGCTTCGCTCTCAGCAGTCTTCGCAGAGATCGCTTCGTCGGCCTTAGCCAATTCCACATCCAGCTCTGACTGAATTTCAGCCTTCGCTTCAGCTACGATTTTCGCAGCTTCAGAACGGGCATCTGCCAGCGCTTTTTCATATGCAGCTTCGGCCTCTTGGGCTTTCAGCTTCAAATCTTCAGCGGCAGCAATATCATTTGTGATTGTACCTGAACGCTCTGCCAACACGGATGCGATCCGTGGCAATGCAATGCGAGACAGTACAAAGTAGATCACGACAAGCGTGACCAGCAACCAGAAGATCTGGTTCGGAATCCAGTCAGCACAAAGCTGTGGCATCCCAATGGCGCTGCCCGACGGGCCAACACATGCGCCTGCTGCGTGTTCAACTGTTTCTGTTGCCATTTTGGCCCCCGAAGTCCTGTGAAGTTACCGGCTGGCGCGACGTATCACGCCAGCCAGCCGTAAGGATAGATCGGTTGTCTTAGACAGCAAACATCAGCAGCAAGGACACGAGGAATGCGAAGATCCCAAGGGCTTCTGCGAATGCGAGACCGATGAACAGTGTAGCAGTCTGCGAAGCAGCTGCGGATGGGTTGCGCAATGCGCCAGCAAGATAGTTGCCTGCAACGTTACCAACACCGATAGCGGCTGCGCCGGAACCGATTGCTGCGAGGCCTGCGCCGATGTGTGCGAGTTCACCTTCCATGAGTATTTCTCCTTACGATTGGAAGTTAGAATTTTGTCGTTGGTGGTCGGACTTAGTGGTGCGGGTGCAATGCATCCTTCAGGTACACACAAGTCAGAATAGTGAAGACGTAGGCTTGGATACCGGCCACAAGGACTTCAAGTCCGTAGATGGCGGCGATGCCTGCGATTGAAACTGGGCTGATGATGCCAATGGCAGCAAAACCTGCGAAAACTTTGATAACTGCGTGGCCGGCCATTACGTTACCCGCAAGACGGATAGAGTGGCTAACAGGGCGCACAAAGTAAGAGATAACTTCGATGATCGCGATGATCGGACGCAAGATCGCTGGTGCGTCTTTCATCCAGAACATGCCAAGGAAAGACGCGCCGTTCAGGACGAAGCCAAGGATCGTGACTGCAAAGAAGACACCAAAACCAAGGATCGCTGTAACCGCGATGTGTGATGTTGTTGAGAACGACATCGGAAGCAGCGCCAGGTAGTTGGCGAACAAGATGAACGTGAACAGTGTAAAGATGTATGGGAAGTACTTGATCCCGTCTTTACCAGTCACGTCTTCGACCATCTTATATACGAAGCTGTACATCAGTTCTGCGATGGACTGAACACGGGTTGGGACGATTGCCCGACCCTTAGAGCCAAGAACGAAGATCGCTACAATTGCGAGAACCGATATGGCCATCCACAATGTGGCATTTGTAATCGTGAACAGACCGACAGGGCCGTCGCCGAACAACGGCTTAACGATAAACTGGTCCAATGGGTGAAAGACAAGACCACCTTCAGATGCTTCAGCCACGTTTGCCATCCTCTTCTTCAGCAGCCATCAGCTGCTTTCGCTGCATTTCCTTAGCTGACCGCAACATGGTGTTCACACCGGCCGCGAAGCCAAAGAATATAAAAATCACCAGAAAAATCGGGAGTGTCCCGAACAGGCTATCCAGCCCGTATCCGATGCCGAAACCGATCCCAAGACCGGCTACTAATTCGATCACCATCCGCCATGCCATCTGGGCTTGGGAATAATGTTCCTCTGAGTGGTCCTTGACGTCAGGACCCGCTTTCAGCGCATCGATCTTGGCCTCTAGGGCTTTCAAACGGTCAGCTTGGTCGGGTTCGTTGGACAAGGAATTGCCCCCTCAGATGTTGGCCAAGGTCTAGGCTGGGGGTCAGACAGAGTCAACCAACCGTGAACAGATATAAAATGATACAAATTCAACGCATTACGCGGCGCACCACTTTCCAAATCACGGGCCGATTGAGGTCAAAGCCTCTCAAACAACGTTCAACCAACTGGTAAAGTGTTAGATATCCGGCCTCAACTCCACCGTCGCGTCCATCAGCCAATCCTTGAACAGACGCACCGGGGCTCGGCGCAAAACGCCCTCCCCCAAGACCATGTGAAAACTACCGTCGCGAATGCAAACATCAGACAGCCGAACCAGACGGCCGGCCGCAACATCATCCGCGACAATTTCCCAAGACGACAAAAACACACCGTGCCCCGCCAAAGCAGCCTCAACAGCCAACGAGGCCTGCAATCGCCACGGGCCACCCATAAATGGCTCAGGATCAAGCCCAACGGCAGCAGCCCAAATAGGCCAAGTATCCGTATATCGCTCGCGATACCGTCGAAACTTCAAAATATCCGCAGGCTCTTTGATCTGCACCGCAATCTCAGGCACCGCATAAGCATAGAGTGGCGACCGCCCAAACATCGGCTGCTCCGGCCCCGGCGTCGGTCCGTGGAAGAACCGCAACGCCATGTCAGCTTGATACCGGGCAATATCCGCCAACTCGCGTCGGGCCTCCAAACGCAGCTCAATCTCGGGATAGCGCTCATAGAAATCACCCAATCGCGGGACCAACCACTTGCTGGCAAACAACGGCTCTGAATCCACAGTCACCAAACCAGACGGCTGATCCGAGAACACCTCAGACGCCTCCGCAATCGCATCCAAAGCGGGGGAAACCTGCGCCAAATACTGGGCGCCCGCATCCGTCAGCTCCACCCCACGCGGTAAATCACGAAACAACTGGGCACCCAACCGATCCTCTAACCCACGCACATGACGCGAGATCGCAGAATGGCTCACACCCAACTCTTGCGCGGCACCGGTAAAGCTTTGATGTCGCCCCGCAGCTTCAAAAGCACGCAGAGCATTCAGCGGGGGAAGTTGTCTAGCCATGCCAATACGTGACTTTTTTGCACACATCATGTCAAGCAATTGCGTTTGATACACCAAGCAATCCCAAGGCATAAAGAACTCCCATCTTCCCTTGGAAATAGCATCATGCCCCTATTCAATTTTTTCCCACTCTGGCGGCTGCGCTCCCCTTTTGTCTGGCGTTCCACCATGCACGCAGCCAACAAAACGCCCCATATCAGTGATAAAATAGCACGCGATATCGGAATTGACCCCACTCAACTCATTGAATTGCGCCATCAATGGCCATCCCAGTCTATTCCGCTCGCACAACAGGACCATCTGGTGCGTCACATCAAAGGACGCTAAACCCCACCTATGGTCCAATCGCTCGACATCATCTTCGCAGCCCTCGCTGACCCAACCCGCAGGGCGATCCTGTCGATGTTGCTCGAAGACGATATGGCGGTGACAGACGTAGCAGAACCATTCAACGTGTCGCTTGCGGCAATTTCAAAGCACCTCGGCGTGCTGACGGCAGCAGGCCTCATCAGCCAAGAAAAACGCGGACGGGTGAAGTGGTGCAAGTTAGAGCCAGACAACCTGCGCGAAGCCAGCACATGGATGCAGGGCTTCGGGCAAATGGGCGGGCTTGATCTAAGCCC
>JALZWD010000394.1 GCA_023300365.1 Flavimaricola sp.
TCGCTTGCTGCATGGGATTTCATCACCGGCCTCATCACGCGCTCCCCCATCCTCGGCACTATTGCGATGGTCCTGCTCGGCGTCTTCTGCCTTGTCTTGCTCGCCATCGCTCTGCGCGAACTCGCGGCCTTTGCGCGGCTCACTCGGATGGACGGCGTGCACAAAGCGGCGCAAGCGGCCCGTGCCTCGGGCGATCTGGCCCACGCCCGCGACGTCACCGCCAAACTCGCGCGTCTTTACAAAGGCCGCGACGATACCACTTGGGGCCTTGGCCGCTTGGCCGAGCGCCAATCAGACGTGCTTGATGCCGACGGCCTGCTTGATCTCGCCGAAACCGAAGTCCTCGCGCCGCTTGATCAACGCGCCATGCGTGAGGTTGAGGCCGCCGCCCGTCAGGTGGCCACCGTTACCGCCATTGTCCCGCTTGCCTTTGCGGATGTGATCGCGGCGCTCACGTCCAACCTGCGGATGATCCGCCGCATTGCCGAGGTCTACGGCGGCCGCTCTGGTGCGTTTGGCAGTTGGCGTCTGACGCGCACGGTCCTGACGCATCTGGTGGCCACGGGGGCCGTTGCCGTGGGCGATGACCTTATCGGCTCGATCGCGGGCGGTGGCGTATTGTCCAAGGTGTCGCGCCGGTTTGGCGAAGGCGTGGTCAACGGCGCGCTGACCGCACGTGTCGGTGTGGCCGCAATGGAGGTCTGCCGCCCGCTGCCCTTCGCCGCACAATCGCGCCCGTCGGTCACCGCATTGGTGCGCCGCGCCCTCACAGGTCTTTTCGGCGGCAGCTAGCGGTTAAGCGAGGCCAAGGGCGGGATCATGTCGCCACAGACCAATGCCGTCAAAACCTTGGGGATCGGCCAAACCTGCGACGCGGGATACAAAACCCGGTCCCGCAAGGCAGGCAACATCCGACTATCCGATTGGTATTGCGGCGTGAAAATCGCGCTAAACGTTTGGTAACACCACACATGCGCCCGCCGCGCTTGGGCATATAATTTTGCCGGGTCCTGACCGTTGGCCATATCAATCGCGCGGGCAAGGGCCAGCGCATCCAACAGCGCCATATTCGCCCCTTGCCCCAACTGCGGCGAGGCACGGTGCGCCGCATCCCCGATATGCACCACGTTGTCCCGGTAAGGGCGCCGCAACGTCCCATGGGTATATGTCGCCATGGTCATCTGCGAAGGATCGGTTATCTGGGCCGCAAAGGGCGCAAACTCCGGCCATAAATCTTCCGCCTCGGCCTTCCACGCATCCAAACCGCGCTCCAACCAGGCCCCATAATCCGCAACAGGCAACGACCAGAAAATCGCGGCCTTTTGCGCAGTGTCCCCCGGCATCTGTCCCAATGGCAGAACCCCGATCATCCGCTCTGCGCGCCGATACACCTGCCGCAGCTCGCGACGGGGCAGGGCGGTCTGAGGCCAATCCACCGTGCCCCAAATCGCGCCAAAGGGCAGGGGCTTGGATGCGATTGGCGACAGCGGCGAATTGGCCCCCGATGCGTCAATAATCAAATCATAAGGCCCATGCCGCACGCCGCCCTCAAACGTTAAAACACCATCCTGCGCGCCCTGCGCCGCACAGGACGCACGCACAACCACACCCCGCGATTGCGCGGCCTCCCACAACGCCCCAAACAAAGTTGCCCTGTGGATCCCAAGCCCAAAGGCACCCGCGGTATTGCGATCATACTGCACATTCAACACGGGCCGCTTGCTCACCGCTTCATGGCCAAACATGCGGGTTATCTTGGCGCCCTTGGCGATCACATCCTCGGCAATGCCAATCCGCGCCAATACCTCTTGTCCCACGGGTTGGATCACCAACCCCGATCCAATCGGGCGCGGCCCATCAAAGCGATCAAAAACCGTGATGTCGTGGCCCGCATCCCGCAGCAAACAGGCCGCGGCCAACCCGCCGATCCCGGCCCCAACTATGGCAATATTCTGTGGCGTCTTCATGCCGCCTTGGTGCCTCATGTTGGGGCCGCTCTGCAATGGCCTAAGTTGCCGCGCCCACAACAAGGCGCTCGGCGATCTGCACCGCATTCAAGGCCGCCCCCTTAAGCAGCTGGTCTCCGGCCACAAAGAGCGCAATCGTCCGCCCGCTTGGGTCGCCCAAATCTTGCCTGATACGCCCAACAAGCACGTCATCCTGCCCGGTCGCCTCGCACGGCATCGGGAAATGGTTGGCCGCCGCATCATCGACAATCCGCACCCCCGGCGCACGCGCCAAACAGTCGCGCACTTGGTCCGGCGTGACATGGTCCTCAAACCGCACCGACAGGGCCATCGAATGCGCCCGCAACACAGGCACGCGCACACAAGTCACCCCAATCGGAAGCTGCGGCAGATCCAGAATACGCCGCGTCTCGGCAATCACCTTCAATTCCTCGCCGTTATATCCGGTTTCGGGGTCAATATCGGCGTTATGGCTAAACAGGTTAAACGCATAAGAATGCGGCAGCACAGAGGGTGCGAATTCTTCGCCATCCAAGGCCGCTTGCGTGCCCGCGCGCAATTCCTCCATCGCCGCCGCACCAGCACCCGACGCCGATTGATAGGTTGCATAGTTTAGGCGGCGGATCGACCACGCACGGTGCAACGGCGCAAGCGCCACGGTGGCAATCGCGGCCACACAATTGGGGTTGGCAACCAGCGGCGCATTCATCATCGCCGCCGCATTGGCCTCAGGCACAATCAGCGGGATCAAAGGATCGGTCCGAAAGGCCGAAGAATTATCAATCACACGCGCACCTGCGGCAATGGCCAGCGGCGCATAGTGCCGCGAAAGGCTGGCACCGGCACTGAAGAATGCGATGTCGATGCCAACAAAGCTGTCCTCCCTCAGCTCTTGTATCTCCACATCTTGCCCGTGGAATGCCATCTTGCGCCCGGCCGACCGCGCCGAGGCCAACAGCCGCAGTTCGGACACCTCAATCGCGCCACGCTCAAGGCAGCCGATAAGTTCGGCGCCAACGGCACCAGTGGCCCCAACAATCGCGATATTCAACGCGCGGCTTTGGGGAATAGGATTTTGGATAGTCATCGTCTCACTCTTTCTTTTGGAAAATAAGCGGAGTGGACGGGGTCAGATATGCAACAGGCCCCGACCGTCTCCGGCGGGGTGGCTGTTGGTGGTCTTAGGTGGCGCGATGCCCGACCCATGCCAACAGACCCCCCGCCGGAGCGGTGGTCATCGTCGTCATGGTTTTCGTCATCATCTGTGCCATCGCTCCGGCAGATACCAGAGCGGCGCAGGGCGCGCAATACCGCCGCGCCATCCGCTTTACCCCGCCCGCACCTGCGCCTATAACCGCAAACATGATGACCGACACGGCACTCATACAGCGAATTACATCCCCGGCGGGCTGAGGTTTCAGCACCGCCGGATGACAGGTGTCTGATGCTTCGCACCGCCCTCTAAGACCCGAATTTTGACCTATCCCAAGGACGCCCCAAATGTGCGCTGACACCCCCCAGACCCCAGAGTCTGTTGATTACAAAGACACGCTGAACTTGCCCAAAACCGAATTCCCGATGCGGGCCGGATTGCCCAAACGCGAGCCCGAATGGCTGGCCCGTTGGGAACAGATGGGCGTGTATGACCGCCTGCGCGAAAAGACAGGCCGCAAGCCGTTCACGCTCCACGACGGCCCTCCTTATGCCAACGGCAACCTGCACATCGGCCATGCCCTGAACAAAACCATCAAAGACATGATCGTGCGCAGCCACCAGATGATGGGCTTTGACGCGCGCTATGTGCCCGGCTGGGATTGCCACGGGCTTCCGATTGAATGGAAGATCGAAGAGCAATACCGCGCCAAAGGCCGCGACAAAGACGACGTGCCGATCAACGAATTCCGCCAAGAATGCCGCGACTTTGCCGCCGGTTGGGTGGATATCCAACGCGATGA
>JALZWD010000395.1 GCA_023300365.1 Flavimaricola sp.
TGACAATGGCCGACAAAATCGTTGTGCTGCGAAAAGGTGTCATCGAACAAGTCGGCGCCCCAATGGACCTCTACCGCGACCCGGCCAACAAATTCGTCGCGGGCTTCATCGGCTCGCCGTCAATGAATTTCATCAACGGATCCGTCAAAGGCGGCACCGTCGAGGCCCCAGGTTTGGGCCAAACCCTCACCAAACAAATCGCCGCCGCCCACGAGGGCACATCCCTCAATGTTGGCTTGCGACCTGAACATATTGAGCTGGACGCCAAAGGCTCCGGCTTCACGGTTGAGCTCACCGAAAGCCTCGGTGGTGTCTCTTTTGCCTATCTTCGTGGCCCAACCGGCGAACGCGTCGTCGTCGAAGAACGCGGCGATGAGCGGACCCGCGAAGGAGCAACAGTCGGCCTCACCTTCGAGATGGACCGCCTCTTCCTATTTGACGCCAAAACAGAAATGCGGATCAGATAACGCCCTTTCGCTGCGAAAACCAAGGCTGGCTTGACGAGGGGCCAATCGTCTCATCTTGCCAAAAATACTCAAATCAAACGATCCAACACACACCAAACCCACCGTGGTTCGGCGCCGCGCAACCCTGCATTTTCAAAAATGCGCGGTAGCGCCCCTTTGGATCCCCCCTCAAGAAACGGACTTTCGCATGCGAAAAGGCCCAGATTTCCGCATGTTTTCAATGTCAACCACCGCCCCCCTTGGCGTACGCTAACCTCATGAAAAATTAGGTATTTTGCGCAAGCAGCGCGTCGATCTCTGCGCGGTTTGGCATCGATGCCGCCGTGCCCGGACGGGTGACCGAAATCGCCGCTGTGGCACAGCCCATACGCACCGCTTCGATCGGTGTGCGCCCCTCGGACAAGCCGGTGGCAAATCCGCCGTGAAATGCATCCCCCGCGCCTGTGGTTTCCGCCACGGGGCCCGCGGACATTGCCGGGATATGCGTCGACGTGGTTGATGTATGATAAAGGGCACCGTTTTCGCCCAGCGTGACAATCACCGCTCCGGCCCCTTGGCCAAGGATATCCTCCGCCGCGCGGCGGGCATCGTTGAGGGTTGCAACTTTGATCCCGGTAATCCCCTCGGCCTCGGTCTCATTGGGAGTGACATAATCGCAAAGCGCCAACATCCCCTTGGGCAAATCGGCGGCGGGGGCGGGATTGAGGATGGTGACGGGCGTGCCCGCATGGGCGATCCGCAGGGCTTCATGCGCGGCTTCCATCGGTTGCTCAAGCTGGGTGATAAAAATATCCGCGCCGGCGATCAGCGCATGGTGCGCGGCAACATCCGCAGCCGAAATCGTGGCCGCAGCACCGGGCGATATGATGATCGCGTTGTTGCCCGTCGCCTCTTCGATGAACACATAGGCCGCACCTGTATAATTATCCGCGACCTGTTCTACGGCGGCAATGACCCCGGCCTCGCGCCACGTTTTGAGCGCCATATCCCCAAAGGCATCCGCCCCAAGTTTTGAGATGAAATGCGTGGTGGCGCCGGCGCGGGCGGCGGCGACGGCTTGGTTGCTGCCTTTGCCGCCCGGACCCAGCGCAAAGGAATTGCCCAAGATCGTCTCTCCCATGACCGGTTGTCGTGCGGCGCGGTAGGCGGTGTCGGCGACAAAGACGCCCAAGATTACAACCTGTCCCATGGTTTCTCTTTCGTTAGCGGAAGGTGTGTCACCTTAGGCGGTGGTTCCAAGAGCCGTCAATTGAGCGCGTGGGTGCCACGCCTTTAAGACAGTGGTGCGGTTTGAAACAGCCAGACCTTGAGGCCGCCATGGGGCACGCTGGGGCCTTTGGGTTTGAACGGTAGGCCCGTGGCTTTGGCCAAAGATGGCTCGCTTGTCACGACGCCAACCCGCCAGCCCAAGAACCGTTTTTTGAGCACCTCGCCCATATTGGCATAGAGCCCATAAAGCGGCTTTTTGTTGCCGATCCGCGCGCCGTAGGGCGGATTGACGATCACAAGGCCCGGCGGGCCATCGGGGCGGGCAAGGTCGGCCACGGGCAGGCATGTAAAACGGCATTGTGCCGCAATGCCCGCGCGGGTGGCATTGGCCGTGGCCATCCGAACCGCCCCTTGATCGCGGTCAGAGCCAAAAAATTGCGGCATGGGGTTGGCGGCGGCACCGGGCGTGCGCATGGCCTCCCATGCGGCGGCGTCAAAGCTGGCCAATTGTTCAAACGCAAAGCGTCGGCTGCGGCCCGGATGCAGGCCTGCGGCCATGTCGGCGGCCTCGATCACAAAGGTGCCTGACCCGCACATCGGATCAAGCACCGGGGTGGTGCCGTCATAGCCGCATTGGCGCAAAAACAAAGCGGCGAGGGTTTCGCGCATCGGGGCTTTGCTGACCGCTTCTTTGTGGCCGCGTTTGTGCAGGCTTTCGCCGGATGTATCGAGACTGAGTGTGACGCAGTTGTCGTCGATCCGCACCTTGATCACGAGGGCCGCATCGGGCGAAACCGTCATGCCGTGGCTGTCGCGCAGGGCGGTTTCAAAACGTTGGGTTGCGGCACCTGCGTGGTAAATCTTGGATTTGCGGCATGTCACATCGACCTTAACCGGCACATCCGCGCGCAGCACATCGCCCCATGGAAATTTGCGCGCGCGTTTATCCAATTGCGCCAAATGAAACGCCATGAAGCTGCCGATGCGGGCCAAGATACGCCCCGCGCCGCGCAGCGTGAGGTTGGCGCGCCACACATCGGGCCAACCGCCTTGGAATGTCACACCGCCGGGCACCACTTGGGCATCAGCAAAGCCGTTGGCGTGCGCCTCGGCGCAGAGCACGGCCTCGAGGCCCGGTGGGGCCATTGCGAAAATCTCAAAGGTGGGTGGCGGTGTCATGTTGGGCGATCACAGTTTGAAAGAGCGATGGGATACACGATTTGGGGTGTGGTTATCACAGGGCAGTGCACCACCAGTGCTTAAGTGGTGCGGGTGGCGGTGCAACCGTTCGGGCGGCTGAGGGCGCGTGGTTTTTCTTGGGTGCGTCATAGATGGCGCGGTATTGGCCAAGCGGGTGCATTTATGGGGTTTGCTGTCTCTTGCGCGTCTATGGGCCTCGCGTTTAGTATACTAGGATATTAACGGGACTTCGGGCCCTGCTCAACACAGCGCGCGAAAGGCAGCCCGCAATGGACAGCACCCTCAGCGTCATGCGGCTTCATCCACATGACGATGTTTTAATCGCCTTGGCCGACCTGCCGCAGGGGGCCGATTTGCCCGGTGGGGGGATCACCGCCGAGGCCATTGCACGGGGCCATAAGGTTGCCGCCCGTGATATTGCCAAGGGCGATGATCTGCGCCGGTATGGGCAGGTCATCGGCGTGGCCACCGCCGATATCGGTATGGGCGGGCATATCCATACGCACAACCTTGGGATGGGGGCATATCACCGCGATTATGCCCATGGGATCGATGCCGTGGCCATGGCCCCCGCACCACAGGCGCGGACGTTTGATGGATTTCGTCGGAGCAATGGTGGCGTGGGGACGCGCAATTATATCGGTATCCTGACAAGCGTGAATTGTTCGGGTGATGTGGCCCGGTTTATCGCCGAACAGGCCGAAGCCTCAGAGTGGTTTGCTGGCCTTGAGAATGTCGATGGTATCGTGCCGGTGGTGCATGGCACGGGATGCGGCATGGCCGATGACAATGAGGGATACGCCACCTTGTTTCGCACCATCGCCGGATACAGCCGCAACCCGAATTTTGCCGGTATCTTATTGGTGGGATTGGGGTGCGAGATGATGCAGATCCCCGATCTGATTGGGTCGGGACGGATGCGGGGCGATCAGTTTCGGTATATGACCATTCAGGCGACGGGCGGGACGCGTGCGACGGTGACCAAGGGCGTGGACATCGCGCGCGAACTGGCCGAGGCGGCAAATGCCGTGGTGCGTGCGCCTGCGCCGATCAGCCATTTGTGCGTGGCTTTGCAATGCGGCGGGTCGGACGGGTATTCGGGGATCACGGCAAACCCCGCGCTTGGGGTGGCGTCGGATATGATTGTGGCCCACGGCGGCACGACGATTTTGGCCGAAACGCCCGAGATTTACGGGGCCGAGCATTTACTGACGCGGCGGGCGGTTCACCAAGAGGTTGGTGAAAAGCTGGTTGAGCGGATCAAGTGGTGGGAGAGCTATACGGCGATGAACGGCGCAAAGATGGACAACAACCCAAGCCCCGGAAACAAGCGCGGCGGGTTGACCACGATTTTGGAAAAATCGCTGGGGGCCGTGGCCAAGGGCGGGTCGGCACCGTTGGCGGGCGTGTATAAATACGCAGAGCCCATCACCACGCCGGGCCTGACGTTTATGGACAGCCCCGGATACGATCCATGTTCCGTGACAGGGCAGATCGCATCGGGTGCGACGCTGGTGTGTTTTACCACCGGGCGTGGATCGGTTTCGGGATACAAGCCAAGCCCCTGCGTTAAGCTGGCCACCAATTCAGAGATGTATGCCCGGATGGCGGAAGATATGGATATCAACTGTGGTGATATCATCAGCGACGGGTGCAGCATTGAGCAAAAGGGTGCGGAAATTTTTGAGATGTTTATCGATGTCGCCTCGGGGCGGCGCACCAAGAGCGAAGCGCTTGGGTTTGGCGGCGCGGAGTTCGTGCCATGGCAAATTGGCGCGGTGATGTAGCAATGACGAAGAATACGACAATGGACCCCGACAGACTTTTCCCAATTGACCCATCAACGCGCAGCCTTGCACGCGATTTGTTTCGCGACATCGAGGGCTTGCCGATCCTTAGCCCGCATGGGCACACGGACCCCGCGTGGTTTGCCACCGACGCCGCTTTTGCCGATCCGGCACAGCTGTTTGTGACCCCGGACCATTATGTTTTTCGGATGCTGTTTTCCCAAGGTGTTCCGCTTGAGGCATTGGGTGTGCCGCGCGCGGATGGCGGCCGCTTTGAGACCGATGGGCGTTCGATTTGGCGCCTGTTTGCAAAGAACTATCACCTTTTTCGCGCCACACCTTCGGAACTGTGGATTGATCATGCTCTCCAAGAGGTTTTTGGCGTCAAAGAGCGGCTGAATGCACAGACGGCGGATGCGGTTTATGATCATGTGGCCGCCTGTTTGGCCGACCCTGCGTTTCGCCCGCGTGCCTTGTTTGATCGGTTTAATATTGAGGTCTTGGCCACCACGGACAACGCCTTTGATCCGCTAGGCCATCACCAAACCATTCGTGACAGCGATTGGGGCGGGCGTGTGATCCCGACGTATCGGCCCGATGCGGTCGTGGATCCCGACAACGGCGATTTCCTTGCCAACCTTGCGGGCTTTGGGGATTTAACCGGCGAGGATACCGAATGCTGGACCGGGTATTTGGCCGCACATCGCGCGCGGCGCGCGGCGTTTATCGCCATGGGCGCAACCGCGAGCGACCACGGACACCCCACGGCGCGCACGCTTGATTTGCCGCACACTGAGGCGCAGGCGCTGTTTCACCGTGTGCGGGCCGGGGCGAGTGCGCAAGACCACGAAGCGTTCCGGGCGCAAATGCTGACTGAGATGGCGCGTATGTCGGTGGACGATGGGTTGGTGATGCAAATCCACCCGGGATCAAAGCGCAACCATTCGGGGCCGATGATGCAGATGTTTGGCCCCGATAAGGGCTTTGATATCCCCGCTGCCACGGATTACGTCACCGCCCTGCGGCCCTTGCTTGAGGCCTATGGCACCAACCCCAAGCTGCGGCTTATTTTGTTTACGCTGGATGAGACGACCTATACCCGCGAATTGGCCCCGCTTGCCGGAGTGTACCCGGCGGTGCGCCTTGGGCCTGCGTGGTGGTTTTTTGACAGCCCCGAAGGGATGCGGCGCTACCGCGAGGCGGTGACCGAGACGGCGGGGTTTTATAACACCGCCGGGTTTAACGATGACACACGGGCGTTTTGTTCGATCCCCGCGCGGCATGACGTAGCGCGGCGTGTGGATTGCGCATACCTTGCCGGGCTGGTGCGGACCGGGCGTTTGCGCGAGGACGACGCGCATGAGGTGGCGCATGATTTGACGTATGGCTTGGCCAAACGGGCTTATAATTTGTGAGGCAGGTATGATCGAAACTTGGCGTTGGTACGGCCCTCTTGATCCCATCACCCTGCCGCAAATCGTTCAGACGGGCGCGGCGGGAATTGTAACGGCCTTGCATGACATCCCATACGGCGCGGTTTGGAGCCGCGAGGCGATTGCCGAGCGCCACGAGATGATCCGCGATGCGGGCCTGACGTGGGAGGTGGTTGAGAGCCTGCCGGTGCATGAGGCGATCAAGCGCGGCGACAGCGATTTGGACATGCTGTTTGCCAATTACCGGCAAAGCATGGCGAACTTGGCGGCCGAAGGGATCACCACGATCTGTTATAATTTCATGCCGCTGCTTGATTGGACGCGCACCGATTTACATGCGCCGGTGGCCAATGGCGGGACATGCCTTCGGTTTGAGGCCGCCAAGATGGCGGCGTTTGAGATTTACATGCTGGGCCGGGATGCGGCGCGCGAGGACTATTCGGCGCAGGCCGTGGAGCAGGCGGGCGTGTGGTTTCAGGCCGCACATGAGGATGACCGGGCGGCGTTGTTGAATTCGATTATGTCGGGCCTGCCGGGGGCGTTTGATCGGTATGATATCGCGGGCCTTAAGACCGCATTAAAGGGGTACGACGGGATTGGGCGCGCAGCCCTTCGCGAGAATTACAAACGGTTCTTGGATGAGATCATCCCAACGGCGCAGGAATTGGGCATGAAGATGTGCGTACACCCCGATGACCCGCCGCGCGATATTCTTGGGCTGCCGCGGATTGTGTCGACTGCTGAGGATATTGCTTGGATCATGGCGGCGGTGGATGCGCCGGAAAATGGCCTGACGCTGTGTTCGGGATCGCTTGGGGCCAATCCGAGCAATGATGTTCCAGCGATTGCCGCGCGGTTTGCCGAGCGCATTCATTTTGCCCATCTGCGCAACACGCGCAGCGAGGCGGATGGATCGTTTGAGGAGGCCGAGCATTTGGAGGGCGACACTGATATGGTGGCGGTGGTGCGTGCGTTGCTTGCCGGTGAAAATGGCCGCGATATTCCGTTTCGTCCCGATCATGGGCATGAGATTTTGATGGATGCGGATTTGGGAACCGTGGTAGGCTATCCTCTTATTGGGCGCCTGCGGGGGCTCGCGGAATTGCGCGGAGTGGCGCGGGCTTTGGGCGGCTAGCCACCCGCGACCTTCCCACGGACGCGCATCTGCATTACATCATAGGCACATCCACGCAAAAGGACCGACATGGCCAACCATCTTTATCAAGGCGACCTGCCCGACGGGCTTGATCTTGGGCCCGTTGTGGCGATTGACTGCGAGACGATGGGGTTGAACCCGCATCGAGACAGGCTGTGTCTGATCCAGATGTCGGGCGGCGACGGTGCGTGTCATTTGGTGCAAGTGGCCAAGGGACAGACCGCGGCGCCGAATTTGGCGGCGATGCTGACCAATCCAGACGTGCTTAAGCTGTTTCACTTTGGGCGGTTTGATATTGCGGCGATGGAGAACGCCTTTGGGGCCTTGGCGGCACCGGTGTATTGCACCAAGATCGCGTCCAAGATGGTGCGCACGTTTACCGATCGGCATGGGTTGAAGAACCTGCTTCAGGAATTGTTGGGCGTGGATATTTCCAAGCACCAGCAGCAAAGCGATTGGGGCGCCGAGAGCCTGACTGATGCGCAACTGGATTATGCCGCGTCGGATGTTTTGTACCTGCATGCGCTGCGCGACAAGTTGAACGAGAAGCTGGCGCGTGAGGGGCGGATGGAGCTTGCGCAGTCGTGCTTTGATTTCCTGCCGACCCGCGCCAAGCTTGATCTGGCCGGATGGCCCGAGATCGACATTTTCTCGCATTGATATGACATGAGCAGCCACCTTGATATCGCCCGCCGTGTGATCGCCCAAGAGGCCGAGGCCCTTGGGGTGATGGCGCAGGGTTTGGGCGACAGCTTTGAGGCGGCGGTGGATGCGATCCTAGGCGCCAAGGGGCGTGTTATCGTCAGTGGCATGGGCAAATCGGGGCATATCGCCCGCAAGATCGCCGCCACATTGGCCAGCACAGGCAGCCCCGCGCATTTTGTCCACCCCGCAGAGGCAAGCCATGGCGATTTGGGCATGGTGACGCGCGCGGATGTGGTGGTGGCGCTGTCTAATTCGGGCGAAGCGCCCGAGCTTGCGCATTTGTTGGCCTATACCCGCCGATTTCGCATCCCGCTTGTTGCGATCACCAGCCGGGCCGAGGGCACGTTGGCCAAACAGTCGGACATCACCTTGATGATCCCGCAATTGGGCGAGGCTTGTGGTTACGGCGTGGTGCCGACCACGTCGACGACGATGACGTTGGCCTTGGGCGATGCGCTGGCGATTGCGGTGATGAAGGCGCGGGATTTCACGCCGGAGAATTTCCGCGAGTTTCACCCCGGTGGCAAGCTTGGCGCGCAATTGTCGCGCGTGTCAGACCTGATGCATGCCGGTGATGCGGTGCCCCTGGTCGGGCCGCAGACGCCGATGAGTGATGTGTTGCTGACGATCAGCCAAAAGGGCTTTGGCGTGGTTGGGATTACGGGCAGTGATGGCAGGTTGGACGGGATCATCACCGACGGTGATTTGCGGCGCAACATGGCGACCTTGTTGGACCAAACGGCACAGGACGTGATGACACAAAAGCCGCGCACCCTTGCCGAGACAGCATTGGCCGAAGAGGCGCTGGCGATTATGAATGCGTCAAAGATTACCTGTCTTTTCATCACAGGCGCCAAGGGCCGGGTGGCTGGGATATTACATATCCATGATTGCCTGCGCGCCGGCGTGGTCTGACGCGATGGGTGCCACAGACAATTTTCATTCATTGCTTGTTAGCTGGTCAAAAATCCTGCTGCCGCTGGCGGGGATTGTCCTGTTGTCGATGATGTTCTTGTTTGCCAGCGACACGGGCCCCGAACCCGCGATACCGTTTGCCGAAGTTCAGCAGATCGCAGAAGACATGCGTGTTTCGGATCCACGATTTGCCGGGGTGGCTGGCGATGGATCGACCATTGCCATCACCGCCCAAGAAATTCGTCACGACGCCGAGCGGCCTGATGCATTTGCATTGACCGAAGTCCATGCCGAAATCGTGGCCGTCGATGGCAGCGAAATTTTCGTAACCGCGGGCATGGGCATCATGGATCCACGCACCAAAACCGCAGAGATGACAGGGTTGGCGCGTCTGACCTCATCAAGCGGATATGTGATGGAGACCGAAGGCCTTATTGCCGACTTTGACACAGGTGTGTTGACGTCCGTCGGGCCGCTGGATGTCGAGGCGCCGTTTGGCACGCTAAGTGCGGGCGGGCTTGAGGTGCGCATGCAGCCTGATGGAGGCGGACAACGTATGGTTTTCAACCAAGGTGTTCGCCTGCTATACTTACCGCAACAATAAGAGAGGCCGAAGTCCAGTGACCCTACGTTTGATCGCCCTTGTGGCCCTCCTGAGCGCGCCGCTATCTGCCGCAGCCCAAACCAATATTTCCCTTGGCGGCATAAGCGCCGACCCTGATGCGCCGGTTGAGATCACCGCCGATAGCCTCAGTGTGGATCAAAACAGTGGTCAGGCCAACTTTGAGGGGAACGTTGTTATTGGGCAGGGTGATCTGCGGATTTCGGCAGGATCAGTTGAAGTAACGTACAGTCGCGACAGCGGCGATATTGACCGCCTTTTGGCGTCAGGCGGGGTGACATTTGTGACCGCAACCGAGGCCGCAGAGGCCGCAAGCGCGGTCTATGACCTGGCCGGGGGGGCCTTGACCCTGAGTGGTGATGTTTTGCTGACCCAAGGGGCAAGCGCGATATCGGCCGACACGATGGTGGTCAATCTTGAGACAGGTGAGGCCCAAATGATCGGACGCGTGCGCACGGTGTTTGAGCAAGGCAACAACTAATGGACGACCCCAAGGCCCCAAACCTGAGCGTGACGGACGGCGGCGCCGGGCTTGAGGTTGTGAACCTGCGCAAAAGCTATCGCAAGCGGCCCGTTATTCGCGACGTGAGCCTGACGTTGGGGCGGGGCGAGGTTGTCGCCCTTTTGGGGCCAAACGGATCGGGCAAGACCACCTGTTTTTATTCCATTGCGGGCCTTGTGATGGCCGAAGGCGGGCAAGTGTTCATCGACGGGCGCGATGCCACGCAATTGCCAATGTACCGCCGTGCGCGGCTTGGGATTGGGTATTTGCCGCAGGAAATGTCGATTTTTCGGGGGATGAGCGTCGAGGACAATATCCTTGCCATCCTTGAGATCGCGGTGCGCGACCGCCACAAGCGCCGCGAGCGTTTAGAAGAGCTGCTCAGTGAGTTTTCGATTGAGCATCTGCGCCGCGCACCCGCCCTTGCCCTGTCGGGGGGCGAGCGTCGCCGCGCAGAGATTGCCCGGTGTTTGGCGGCGGGGCCAAAATATGTGCTACTTGATGAACCATTTGCCGGGGTTGATCCGATTGCTGTGGGCGAAATTCGCGGGCTTGTCGCCGATCTAAAGAATCGCGGGATTGGTGTGCTCATTACCGATCATAACGTGCGCGAAACCCTCGAGATCGTGGACCGCGCCTATATTTTGCATGATGGCAAAGTGTTGATGTCGGGAACGACAGAAGAGGTCGTGCAAGACGAAAATGTCCGGCGCGTTTATCTCGGCAAAGGCTTCACTGTTAACTAACTGTTTACGCCTGATCCTCTAAGTCTTCATTGACAAAGACGACATGGATGGTGCGAAATAGGGGGGATGATAGACATCGCCAAACACCGCGTTGGACGGCTGGCCCTTGTGCCAGAGCGGGTCTGTGCGGGCCAAATGGCGCGATTGGCGACGATGTCATCACTTATCAAAGGGGTGCGATAAATTACGTTTAGGTCCGTCAGGGCCGGCCTTTTTGTGCATCCAGAGTGACCAAGGAGAAAAGATGCGGTATCAGATCAGCGGCAAACAAATCGACATTGGCGAATCTCTTCAGACCCACGTGAAGGCGGAATTGGGGGGGATTCTTGAGAAATACGCCGGGCGACCAACCGAGGCGAATGTTGTGTTTTCCAAGAGTGGGCATGAATATGTCTGTGAGACCGTGGTGCATCTCTCAACCGGGCTGACGACCCAAGCACGGGGCCATGCCTCTGAAATATATGCAGCTTTTGACAGTTCTGGCGACAAGATGGACAAACAATTGCGCCGTTACAAACGCAGGTTGAAAGACCATCACAAAGCGCGGCCACAACCAGTTGAACTTTCTGACGCAGGCTCCTATATCCTCGCCTCGACACAAGACGAGGAAAACAACGCCGACATCAGCGATTCACCGATGATTATCGCAGAGATGCAAGCCAAGATCCCTGAAATTTCGGTTGGAGAAGCCGTCATGCAGATGGAACTGGCGAATGCGCCGGCCCTTGTCTTTCGCAACGAGAAACATAGTGGCATCAACGTCGTGTATCGGCGGGAAGATGGAAACATAAGCTGGGTTGACCCGATTAACGCGGGCTGAACCTTGGACAACGAAACGGAACAATCAATGCAACTTGGTGATATCCTTGACGTCGATGCCGTCAAAGTTATGAGCGCTTGTTCAAGCAAGAAACGGCTTTTCCAAGAGTTGGGAGAGCTGGCTGCGGCGCGCTATGGCCTTGGCGCCGAGGATGTGACGCTTGCGTTGATGGACCGCGAAGCCCTTGGCCCCACTGGTGTGGGCCAAGGCGTCGCCCTGCCCCATGCGCGTTTGGATCAGGTTGATAAAGTCCGTGGTCTATTTATGATGATCGAGCGGCCGCTTGATTTTGATGCGGTTGACCGCCAGCCAGTGGATCTGGTTTTTTGC
>JALZWD010000396.1 GCA_023300365.1 Flavimaricola sp.
CATCTGCGGCGACTTCGTCGGTGATGTCCACCGCAAGCACCGAAAAGAGCTCTTGGGCCAAAACCTCATCGGGTGTCGCAAACCCAAGCTCGGCAAGCGCCGCCTCATCCCCCGAGGCCATAGCGCCCTCGATTTGCTCCATAAGCGCGCGCTGTTCGGCGCTGGCGTTTTCAATCGGTGTTACGCGGTCAAAGCTGAGGTTCACAAACCCGCCTTCAGCGTCAGCCAGCACATCAAAATAACGCTGCTGGTCAATCCGGCTGATTTGGGCAAGCCGCTCCACAGGGGTGCGCGAAATAAAGTTAGACAGCGGGATAAGGCCCGATGGCGTCAACACACGCTGGCTGTCTAGTGTGGACAACACCCGATCTTGCTCTGGGAACCGCACGCGGATTTCGATCTCTTCATCGCTGCTGTCAACGCGCATGGTATCAAGCAAGATCCCCCGCGTGACCAATTGCACCATGCCGCCAACGGTGGCCACATCCGCGCCGTATCGCCCTGCGGCCTCGACATCGACGTCGATCTGCCAATCAATGCCGGGCAACGGCAGGGTATCTTCGATCAGGGTGAGGGCCGGAAGCGCCTCGAACTGTGCCCGCGCCTGCAATGTGGCGTCCGTCAGGTCTTCCCAATCATTGCCCATTATCCGCAGATGGATCGGCTTGGACGCCCCGGGCCCTTGGGCAAGGTTAAGCGTTTCGGTGCGAATACCGGGGATCAGTGCCAACCGCGATTGCAACTCGGCGACAATGGCATTGCCGCCCAAACTTTCTATTGGAATGTCGTTTTCGGCGGCAAACGCGGGGCGGTCTTCCCATGGCACCATCTCAAGCTGGATTTGCCCGATGGCGTCACTCGGCCCACCGGCACCGCCTGTGTTTTGGTTCAACCCGCCAGCACCGGCAAAGGCAAAAACCGATTGCACACCGGGAACACCAAGGGCCACTTGCTCGGCTTGGCGCACCAGCGCGTCTTTTTCCGGCAACGACAGGTTGCCGCGCGCTTGCACATAAACGATGGATTGCTCTGGCTCGGTTTCAACAAAAAACTCAACACCGTAGTTGTTTTGGCCAAAATAGCTGAAGGTGCCCATCACAAAAACGATAACGGCGCCAACAGTGACGACGGGCATGACCGGGTTGCCCACAATGCCCTTGATAAACAATCCAAACAGCGAACGCTTATATCCCGACGACACACGCCCGCGGCGCGATGTATTTCTGGCAAGGTTCATCGTCAGGGTGGAAAGGGCCGCACCAAAGGCAAAGATGAACAGTCCGGGCAGGGCGCGCGACAGCCAATCAGTGCCAATCGGTTCAGGGCCAAAGCTGCCGGGAACCAAGGCAAGGTATGCCCCGGCGGCCATCACCGCGAGGGCGGGCAAAACCAGCGCCAAGCGCAACCAACGCGGCAGGATACGTTTGACCAGATCATAACCGCTTAAGATAAACCGCTCGAGGCCGCCCATGACGCCCCCCAACACAGGCAGGTAAATAAGCGCCACAATTAGTGAGGCCGACAGCACAAAAATGAGTGTGACAGGCAACATGCCCATGAATTGTCCCGGAACGCCGGGCCAAAATAGCATTGGCAAAAATGCACAAAGCGTCGTGGCGGTGGACGATACCACTGGCCAAAACATCCGCTTGGCGGCTTCGGTATAGGCCTGCATCGGGCCTGCGCCCTCAGACACCCGTTTATCGGCGTATTCGACCACCACAATCGCGCCGTCAACAAGCATCCCCACAGCCAAAATCAGGCCAAACATAACGATATTGGAAATGGTAATGCCCATGACCGCAAGCAGCGCAAAGCACAGCAAAAACGACGTCGGAATAGCAAACCCCACAAGCAACGCAGGCCGCAGGCCAAGGGACGCCAGCACCACAATCATCACCAATGCAATCGCGGTAAGAACTGAGCCTTCAAGTTGGCTGACCATGCTGCCCACTTCGCGCGATTGGTCATTTGACGTGCCCACATTGATCGCCGCCCGCAGCTCAGGCGACCATGTCGCACGTTCGGCGTCCACGGCCTCGCGCACGAGGGCTGCGGTATCAATGAGGTTAAACCCTTTGCGTTTTACAACCTGAAGCGCCACGGTTGTCTCGCCGTTAAACCGCGCTGTGCTTGCGCGATCTTCAAACGTCAGACGAATGGTCGCAAGATCGCCCAACGTCACAACCCGGTCGCCTTCTGTGCTTACGGGCAGGTCATAGATATCTTGCGGTTCATCAAACGACGACGGAATTTTAACCGCGAAGGCGCCTTGTTCGGTCTCAACCGTGCCTGCGGCAATCAATAGGTTGTTTTGCGTCACAACATTGATCAACTCTCCGGCGGTGACGTTATACGCCTCAAGCCGCAGCGGATCGATGATCACCTCAAGCATTTCATCGCGCTGGCCCGTCAGGGAGGCCTCAAGAACCGCATCAATCCCTTCAAGCCTGTCTTGCAGGTCTTTAGCGGTTTGGATCAATGTGCGTTCTGGCAAATCGCCCGTCAGGTTCACAATAATGATCGGAAATTCGGAAAAGTTGATCTCATTGACCGAATAATTATCCGCGCCGTCAGGAAAGGCCCCTTGGGCGTTGTTCATGGCGTCGCGCACGTCGGCCATGATGCTGGTCTTGTCCCAGCCAAACTCAAACTCAAGCGCTACGCCCGCATAGCCTTCTGACGCGGTGGCGTTCATTGCCTTGAGGCCGTCTAAGTCGGCCAATTCGGTTTCCATCGGCCTGACCAACAAGGTCTCCGCATCCGCCGCCGAAATGCCGGGGAAGGGGACAGAGACAAACAAAACCGGGATTTCGATATCCGGTTCGCCTTCTTTGGGCAAAA
>JALZWD010000397.1 GCA_023300365.1 Flavimaricola sp.
GGCGGCGGCATACACCATATCCATCATCGCCTGTGTGCCACGGCTAAACTCAAGCGGGCACGGATAATCGGCCCCATCGCGCACGGAACGGCCGAAATTCTCAACCTGAAGCACATAATGATCCGCCGCAGGCCAGCGTTCGGTTGTCACCCGGTGCCCTTGTGTCTCTAGCGTCAGGGTCGCGGCGTCATGAAGATTAACGTTGAATGGGCACGTCAGGCGCAGCATCCCCGTCTCGCCGGTAAAGGTGATCTCTTGGCGGGTGAACATCCGCATCGAGACCATTGCCGAATAAGAAAAGCTGTCAAACTCGGCGGCAACCCCGGCCACGACATCCACGCCGTTCTCAAACCGCAGGTTGGCGTCACGAATGCGCACGGGCTCTTCGCCAGTGACAAATCGCGCGGCGCCAAACGTATAGACGCCGATATCGGGCAGACCGCCGCCGCCCGTGTCGGCGCGGTTGCGAATATTGTCGGTTGCTGTGCGATTGTCATAGCTAAAGTGCGTGTCCACATGCACCACTTTGCCAATCGCGCCGCCTTGCACCAATTCGCGTGCGCGGGCGAATTGTGGGTGGTGGGCGATCATAAAGGCTTCGGCGGCCACAAGGCCCGTTGCATCGCGTTTGGCAATCACCGCATCAAATTCGGGCGCAGACATCGCCAACGGTTTCTCGCACAACACATGTTTGCCCGCATCCAGCGCCTTGAGCGTCCATTCAACATGCAAATGGTTGGGCAAAGGCACATACACCGCATCCACATCCGGATCGGCCAGCAAATCATCATAGGATAAATGCACCTTCAGGTGCGGCGCAAAGGCCTGAAATCCTTTGGCCTTTTCCATGCTGCTGGTGGCCAATGCAAAAACCTCGGCGTCGGTTGCCGCGTGAATTGCGGGGGCCATCAATTTACGCGCGAACTCAGAGGCCCCTAAAATGCCCCAGCGAAGTGGTTGTGCCATAAAATAAGCCCCCTGTTTGCAATCACAAACAGGAGGCTATCAGTCTCTGGGAGGAGATCAATTCGTTATCGTGGCTTAGGCCGCCACCATGCCTTTTTCACGGGCCAAGGTGACCATCCGCTGTTGCAGCTTTTCAAAGGCACGCACTTCGATTTGGCGGACACGTTCGCGGCTGACGCCGTATTGCCCAGACAGATCTTCGAGGGTGATCGTCTCATCACTTAGGCGACGCTGGTTAAGGATATCGCGCTCGCGGTCGTTCAAGACCTCCATCGCTTCGGCCAACATCTCGCGGCGTGTGTCCAATTCGTCTTTGGCCTCGTAATCCGACGCCTGATCGGCATCTTCATCCTCAAGCCAATCCTGCCATTGCATCGTGCCCTCGCCATCCGAGCCGACAGTGGCATTCAACGACGCATCGCCGCCCGACAAACGCCGGTTCATCGAGATCACTTCTTGCTCGGTCACACCAAGGTCGGTTGCGATCCGCTCAACGTTTTCGGGGCGCAGGTCGCCTTCTTCCAAGGCACCAATGCGGTTTTTGGCTTTGCGCAGGTTGAAAAACAGCTTCTTTTGCGCCGATGTGGTGCCCATCTTAACAAGCGACCAAGACCGCAGGATATATTCCTGAATAGACGCGCGGATCCACCACATCGCATAGGTCGCAAGGCGGAACCCTTTTTCCGGGTCAAAGCGCTTAACGGCCTGCATCAGACCCACATTCGCCTCAGAGACAACCTCGGCTTGCGGCAATCCATACCCACGGTAGCCCATGGCGATTTTCGCCGCGAGACGCAGGTGCGACGTCACCATTTTATGCGCCGCGTCCGTGTCTTCGTGGTCCACCCACCGTTTGGCGAGCATGTATTCTTCCTCAGGCTCCAAGAGCGGGAATTTACGAATTTCTTGCATATACCGGTTCAAACCCTGCTCGGGTGATGGCGCCGGAAGATTTGCGTAATTGGACATGATGTCCCCCTGATCTTTATGCTCGTTTATGCGTCTTAGTCTACTTAGGATATGGTGCTGCGCTGCAGCCAATTCAAGTGGCCTTACCCGCTTTCCATTAACCAACAGTTAATCACCGAGGCCTCCAATGAAAGGATATTTCGGTGATTTCACACACAAGAGATAAGTGTTTCAGGCCGCCCAAAAGGCGCCATCCGTTAGGCCCCTATTAACCCTGATCTGCCAACGTCGTGGTATGACACAGATACTGATGGATTTTCTTGGCCTCATGGCCCCCGCGCCAAATCGGATCGACGATCCGCCCGTCAAATCGCTTACGCCGGATGTTCTGGCGCAGGCGCGGCACAGGTTTGAGACGCGTCTTGAGACCCTCAATCGCCGGGTCGCGCGATTGTCGCACGGCGGGCGCCTCATTGGCATGCCTTTATGCCCAAGTGCCTGCACGCCCGGCCCCTTGGCCGATTTTGTTTTGGGGCTGGGCACCGATCCGTACCGGCGTTGGAATGTCGTGCTGTATGCCGACGGTGCGCCAACCGCACGGGCCCTCAATACCCTGCCCTACCGGGATGAATATGAACACGACATCGACCACACCATGGTGCAATATTTAACCGGGCTCAAAAAATCACGGGATCATCAATTGGCCTCTTGGCCCACGGCCTCGGATGGTGCGATTACCAACCTGAACCAAACCTACCG
>JALZWD010000398.1 GCA_023300365.1 Flavimaricola sp.
TCCTCTCGTATCCTGGCAGACCCAGAAAGTTGTGCCCAGCGGCGAAATTCTTGCCGGCCTTCTCGGCGGCGTCGCTCATCTCTTGGGTTTCTTTGGCCGACATCGCCACAGGCTTTTCCGCCAAAACATGCAAACCCGCCTCAAGGCATTCCAGCGTCAAAGCACGGTGAAGGTTGGGTGGCGTCAGAATATGCACCGCGTCACAAACACCCGCCGCCGCAAGCTCGGCAATGCTGCCAAAGGCCTGCGCGCCATGTTGCGCCGCAAGGCTTTGGGCCGCTTCAATCGCGGGGTCTACCACGGCCGTCACATGCACATCCGGCGTCGCCTTAAGCGCATCCGCATGCCACGTCGCAATATATCCGGCACCAATGATGCCCACACGAACAGGAGATTTTACAGCAGTTACCACAGGTCCAGCCTCTTATTTATACTCGATTATTGTTGCATCCGCCCCGGACATCCGGCGGCGGTGATAGGTCAGCATCCCAATCATATTCGGGATCTTTGAAAGCGTTAGAAACAGCGCATGGTGCCGGGCCTGCCACGGGGGCAAATCCTCGGACGCGATTAAGCCACCAGCGGTGCGCCACCAGTTATAGACATAGACCAGCAATACAATCACCGCCCCCGCTCCATACCCAATCAGCAGCGATAGAAGAAACAGCAGCGGCAAAACCCCACCATAAATCCAAACCCGCTGTCGCTCGCGCTTGAAATGCGGGGGGTGCATCCGGCCCACTTCGGCAAAGCCGTGGCCATTGCGGATCGTGCGTTTCCACCATTCGCCAAATGTCGTCATATCGGCATCATGGCGCGTCATCTGCTCGGGCAGTCGCAAAACCCGGTGCCCTGCCTTGCCCACGCGCAGACAAAATTCATCATCCTCGCTCGCGATCACTTGCGGGTTAAATCCGCCCAGGTCGCGAAACACCGACGCGCGCACCATCATATCGCCACCACAGGCCGCGATATCCCCCGCGGGCCGGTGCCATTCCACCTCAACCATCGCGTTATAAACCGTCGCCTCTGGCTCAATCTCCGAACGCCACCCGGTGATGATGCCCACATCGCTCAGCCCGTCCAATTCCTCGGCGGCCTTTTCGATCCAAAACTCAACGACACCGCAATCGCCATCGACAAACTGCACGTAATCGGCGTCGGTAACGGCGGCAAACCCCTCATTGCGGGCGCGCGCGGCGGTAAACGGCACCGAGGTATCAAGCTCAACCACATCCACGCCCATACCACGGGCAAAAGACACGGAATCGTCGCTGCTGCCACTATCGACATAAACGATCTGATCAACCTGACCGGCAAGCGATGTCAAACACCGCTCAAGTCGGACGCCTTCGTTGCGCCCAATAACAACTGCTGCAACTTTACTCATGGTCTCTTGCCCGGCCTTGGTCCGCCCGCGCGTGTCGCGCACATCAAAATGCCCAACCAAGCGGCCTCTTTGTTAATGTCGAACTCTCGGGTCACCTTCTCGCGGCCCTCGGCCCCCATGTCCTTGGCATCCGCCAACACATTATTGATCGCATGCCCAAGGGCTACGGGATCGCCCGGTGGCACGATGCATCCGCTTACGGTGTCTTCCACCAATTCGCCGACGCCGCCCACTTGCGTGGCCACAACCGGAATGGCCGAGGCCATGGCCTCCATCAACACAACAGGCACGCCTTCGGCAAAGCTGGGAAGAACAAGCGCATCATGCGCCGCCAAGGCTTCGGCAACCTCGGCTTGGCTCTTATACCCCAAGAACGTCACTGCGTCGCTCAGGCCAAGCGCGCGGGCCTCGGCCTCAATCTCGTCGCGCTCTGGTCCATCACCAATCAGGCTCAGGGTCATACCCGGCCGTTCCTTGCGTGCCGCAGCCAATGCATCAAGCAGCACAGGAACACCCTTCACGCCCGCCAAACGGCCAACAAACAACAGCTTCTCGCCGCCAAACGTCCGCGCGCCCTCATAACGCGTCAGATCAATGCCGCAATGCACGATATGCAGCTTGCTCCAATCCTCACGGCGCGAAAACAGCATCGCCTGTGATCGGCAAAACTCGCTGATACAGGCGACAAAATCCGCCCGCTTAATCTTTTCATCCAAACGCCAATGCTCAGGCGCAAAGAAAATATCCGGCCCATGCAACGTAAAGCTATAGGGAATGCCGCTCACTTCACTGGCCAGCATCGCCACCGTACAACTCGCCTTGGCGATATGATTGTGCAGGTGCTTGACGCCTTTGTCTTGCAAATGCGCGGCCAAAACCACGGCCTCGGCAAAATAGATCAGGTTATAAAGCCGCCCCTTGATCCCCTTGGGCGCGGTCTTCCACGCAAGGCCAAGGGCGCGGAAATACCGGCCCGGCGATTTAATCGCGCGAAGATGCGCCTTAAGGCCACCAAGGGTCTTTAGGCCGCTCAAAACATGAAACGTCCGCGCCTGCTCGGCCTCTTGCTCGGGCCCAACGATATGCTCGGGGCCGGTTTTGCGGATCGAACAAGTCTCAACCGTAAACCCAAGATCACGCAGCTTGGCGACCTCGCGCTGAATAAACGTATCCGTCGCACGCGGATATTCACCCGTCAGGTATGCGATGGGGGCCTCAATATCACTCATGCCCGCTCCTCCGCCAATGCCTGCGCCATCGCGCCCTCAAACCCAATCACAGGTGTCCAACCCAAACGCTCTTTCAATCGCGCGTTCGAATATCTCAGGGGCATCATCCGTGCGGCAAGCACGGGCCCACGAAGCAACCCCGGACGGCCTTTCCAAAACGACAAAGCACGGCCAGCCGCAGCAAACATTTGCCACGGGGCAGGGATCACCACTTTGGGCCACCCACCATGCTTAAGCGCGCTTAGATACCGCATTCGATCAGGCCGTTCCTCGTCAACCACATTCAAAAACTCAACGCCATCCGCCGGTGTCATCGCCGCTGTAACAAGCGCCGCCGCCGTATGGCCTACATAACTCAGCGGGATTTCTCCCGCCGATCCCAGCCTAAGAACAATCGGCCCTTTGCTCGCGCCGATATGTCCATTCCAAAGCCGGTTCGGCCCAAAAACCGCTCCAATCCGCATAACCCAAAGCTCTGCGCCATGCGCATGTGCAAGGGCCACATCTTCTTGGGCGATCTTCGCCCGCGTATACCCATCCCTAAGTTCAGGTCTAGTTTCACGGGGAGAATCCTCGTCAATGACGCTCATCGCAGGACAATCGGCCCCATAAACCGACATTGAAGACGTCAGAACAACGCGCGGCGGTTTCGGCTGGTTTTGCACCGCCTTCATCAGAGATTCGGTGCCCGCAACCGTGTCGCGCATCATCTGTGCGGCGTCTCCGGCCAATGAGGCGGCGGTATGGATAACGGCATCCACGCCGTCCATGGCCACGGCCAACGCCGGGCTTGCCAGGTCGCCTTGAATGCATTCCGCGCCCGCAACCGTGCCGGACCGAACCAAGGCCCGAACGTCACAGCCCCGCGCCCGCAATTCCGCGACCACCGCTTGGCCCACAAATCCCGTGGCCCCTGTCACCAATACCTTCATTCAGACCAATCCATCGCTTTCATCGGCGCACATCCGGTGGTCATCACCTGCGCGCCCGTATCATCGCCAGCATTCTGGATCGCTAAAGTGACCTCATTAAGGTGAAGCGCATATTCTCCGCTCAAACGGCTCGCCTCGCCCTTTGCAATCGCTTGCAGCATCTCTGCGGGCCCAAGGGCAAAGTTCATCGCCGCGGCCCCCCAACGCTCAACTTTCGGATGCGCCGCGCCCTTAAATTTAACCTTTTTGCCAATAGGAAAGTCGACCAAGCGCCGCCGAATACGTCTGCGTGGATGGAATTTTACAGGCGCTGCATTGTCCCATGCTTTATGCAGCTTAAGCACACCTTTATCACCAATAACGCGGATCTGATGGTCATGCGGTGCCGCAATTGAACAGGTCAGGCGCACGACCGGACCAGTCTCAAAAAACAACGTCGCGGTCGAAAAATCTGGCGCACATCCCGTCACGCCCTTTTTGTCGGGGATCACAGTTGCACTTGCCGCCGTCACGCTGCGCACGGTGCCAAACATCCCAATAAGCCAACTAAGGTAATAGCCCGCATGCTCAAGCGTACAGCCCACCCGAAATTCATCAACAAACGGCCAAGGCTGCCCGCTTTCACTGATCCACCCCTCCAATGGGGCCTGCGGAATATACCCGTCATCCAACTCGGCATATATCAACTGTGCATCGCCCATGGTCTTGTCGCGCACCGCCTGCGCCATGGTCTGCGCCGCTTGCCCCAAAACCGAACAGGGCGCCGAGGCAAGTTGCAATCCTTTGGCCTTGGCCAAATCATAACACTCCTGCGCCTGCTCCATCGTCACGGCAAGTGGCTTTTCTGACCACACATGAAACCCTGCATTCAAACAGGCCATATTTATCTCATGGTGTGCGTCAGGGTTCGTCAGGTTCAAAATCACCCCATCTTTGGGCTGAATGGCGAACAATGCATCAATGCTTTCCAGCGGTGGAATGTCCCAATGCGAACAAAACGCCGCCCGTCGCTCAGGGTCGCGGTCATATGCTCCTAAGACATTGATATCAGGAAACGTTGCCAGTGATTTCATATACAAATCGGCAACGAACCCGCAGCCAACCAAAGTGATTCCCGTCATCCCTGACCCTTTTCTATGCACAAGCACTCAACAATGTCACTGAATCGCTTGTTTCTTGTCCTAATATAAGCAGATTGACCATCCAAGAATGGCAAGAATTTGTCTTCGAAACGATTGTTTTAATGATTGGGCAATCTCGTGCTAGGACGTGCGATAATATTCTTAAGTGCCTTGGAAGGGTAACGCTGCTTTGGAATTCAAGACCAAAGATTACAACGTCACCGTCAACGTGACGAGCGAAGCGGAGCTGTATGCCGCCATGAACGCACGTCTGCGTTCCGAGACGGGCTTTGCCTTGGCCACGCTCAACCTCGATCATTTGGTTAAGCTCAAGTCCTCCGCCGAATTCCGCGATGCTTATGGCAAACAGGATCTGATCACGGCCGATGGCAATCCAATCGTGTGGTTGTCCAACTTGGCCCGCACCCCGGTTAATCTTTTGCCCGGTGCTGATTTGGTTATTCCCTTGGCCTGCCTTGCGTCGGAAAACAACCGCTCCGTCGCCTTGGTCGGCAGCACCGACGAAAGCCTCGCACGCGCGGCCCAATCGCTCAAAACCGCTGTGCCAACGCTGGAAATCGCTGCGATGATCGCCCCGCCGATGGGGTTTGATCCATCTGGCCCCGAGGCTGCCAAAATTCTCGATGAACTTGCTGCCAAAAACGTCGGCCTCACATTCATCGCCCTTGGCGCCCCAAAACAAGAACTCTTCGCGGCCCATGGCCGTGAACGCTGCCCGAACCTTGGCTTTGCCTCCATCGGCGCCGGCCTCGACTTTTTGTCCGGCCAACAGGTGCGCGCGCCCATCTGGGTGCGTCGGATGGCGCTTGAATGGCTCTGGCGGATCGCAAATGATCCGGTGCGCCTCACGCGCCGCTATACCCGTTGTATCGCGATTTTGCCCTGCCAGATCCGCAACTCGTTCAAGGCGCGCCGGGATCCAATCGTCGAATAACCTGTTTGCGTAGCAACAGCTTGTCTTTCAAACGGTCCTTCAGGCCCCGTTGCGGCGGGATTTCGCGATCCTCTTCCCACACGGTCCCATTGATCGACACATCTTGCCAAAGGGCCATGGTCGCGCCCCACTTGGCGGCTGTATCGGCGGATGTCCCATGCGGCACACCCATGGTGGTCGACAACATGCCCGGCATCCAATCGTTGATCACAATGCCCGGAAACCGATCGCCAAGATCGGCCACCAAACAGCGGGTGAAAATCCGCTGCGCCCCTTTGGATGTGGAATAGGCCGCACTCGCGGGCAGGGGGGCTACATCGGCAAATGTCGATACATTCATAATCCGCCCCGCGCCCTGCGGCACCATCCGCGCCAAGGCCTCGTGGCTGCAATTCACCGTGCCCCCAAGGTTGGCGGCCATTGTCTGAGCAAAGCTCGCGGGCGTTTCGTCCAAAATATCCCGGCGGGGATACACGGCGGCATTGTTCACCAAGATATTCACCGTGCCGATTTTGTCTGCCGCCTCAAACGCGCAGGCCACGGCATCCGCATCCCCGACATCCGCCACCACTGGCGTAAATCCTGCGCCCGCCGCCGCTGCGGTCTCGTCCAAGGCATCCGACCGACGCCCAAGGCCCACAACACGCACCCCGCGCCGCACCATTTCAATCGCAAGACTGCGGCCCAAACCGCCGCTCGCCCCTGTTATCACCGCTAGGTTATCCACGTTTTCCCACCATTCCTTCGGCCACCCGCAGCGCATTCGCCGCAATCGTTAGGCTCGGGTTAACACCCATCGACGTCGGCATAAACGACGCATCCACCACCCATAGGTTTTCGATCCCATGCGCACGGCACTCCCGGTCCAACACGCTGGTCTTGGGGTCATCCCCCATCACAACCGTGCCCGACGGATGGCCTAAATTCGGCTCGGGGCTTTGCGTCAAAAACATCGTGCGCTGCCCTTTAAACGCCCGCTTGATGCCGCGCCTAAAATCGCGTCGGCGCGCCAATAGATCGTCGTTGACCTGATAGTGAAACTCAACCCGACCGGGATGATCGGGATCATACACCACACGGTTCTCCGGGTCCGGCAGATCCTCGAGCAAGCCCACAAACACCTTGGCGCCACCCAAAACCTTGGCCGCAATCGCCGCAGGGATGCGCACCAATTCTTGCGCAATGCGAAACCGCCCAAACCAAGACCGCTCGACCACACCCTTCATAAAGTATGCAATCTCGCCGTAACGCGCATCAATGCCCATGGCTTGCACCATGCCCATCCGCTTGCCGTCTTTGAAATAAAGGTCACGAAACCCCACGGCCTTGGACGGCCCGTCAAAGGCGCTGTCCTTGCCCGGCCAAAGGGCAAACATTTCGTTAAGGTGAAACATCAGATTGCGCCCCACCATGCCACTTGTGTTGGCCAATCCATCCGGCCAGCGCTCGTTGGCCGAGGCCAGCAAAACACGCGGCGACGAAAGCGCGCCTGCCGACAAGATCACCCGATCGGCTTGCAAGGTCACGAACGCGCCATCTCGCACCGCCTCAACCCCGGTAATCCGCCCGCCCTCTTCAATCAGGCGCGTCACCTCGCATTTATCCCACACCTCCGCTTGGCCTGTGGCCACTGCGGGCTCTACGCCTGCGGATCGTCCGTCCATCTTGCA
>JALZWD010000399.1 GCA_023300365.1 Flavimaricola sp.
TACTTCTGCGCAATCACGTCGGATGCAACCTGCGACCACGCCTCGGGGATTTCACATCCCTCCAATTTGAACACGACTGTGCCGTCAGGGTTCCGGATTTCGGACGTCACCGACTTAAAGTCGATCCCGGCATATGCGTTTTGCCCGCCGGTAGTGAAACTGCGCTCAATCTTCATAGGAAATTTCCCCAAAATTTCAGCGGCCGTCGTTGCGACCTTTTGCATCTATTTACACGGTGCTTTCTGCTCCGCCTCTACCTGAACGATTTGCCCCACCCCAAACCGCGCCTTGTGGTGCTCTACTTCACATCCAAATCCTATCCCTAGGTTTGGTGCCCAAGACCTTGTCCCGAGCCATGTGTGAAGCGCCTCGCCCCGCTTTTGCCACAATATGTAGTGTGTAATCGTTCAGTTCGCACTAATTGCCGCATTCGGCCCTACATAGCAAACCATCTTTTTTGCCCAAAACGATGCTCAGGCTATTGACCGCACCATTCCGCGCATCCGACTCAATCGGCCCCAAATCAGAGGTTAAAAAAGGTTAACAAGGATATCCCCACGCTCCATTTTCGAGGCATCCAAAAAAATCATGGCATCCAGCATAGTTAGACACACAAAACATCACCACCGCGTGATCATCCACCAGCACGCCTCAGATATTGTCCACAGATTGCCCCGGACCCAGCCTCAAAATCGGGGTCAAAATTACCGTCAAAAGTGCACTAAAAAAATTATTTCACCCAAAAGATGCAGGTGCCCTGCGGCAAATGAAGGTTAGCTATTTTTAAACAATAAGTTATCGCGCGCCAAAGGCCTGACACGATATCTCCCCGATCCTCTTGGTGTGGTTTTTGTGCGCCACGCCCCTCACGAATCAAAACCGAGATTCGCCGCCAAAACCACAACATCTAGGAGAACCATCAGAATCAACCACACAACCAAGCAAGACACACCGCCCAAATGGGCGACCTAAGCGGTCTGTTACTGATGTGTGATGTGTGACTGGTCGGGGCGGAGAGATTCGAACTCCCGACCCTCTGTTCCCAAAACAGATGCGCTACCAGGCTGCGCTACGCCCCGAACCGCCGTCCTGATAGAACGAGACGGCGCAGAAGAAAAGCCTAAAATGAACGATCAGCCCTCACAGGGCAAAACAGCGTTCTCAACGATCCTCGGATGCTGCAAAACATCGCCCGCCGCGATCCCAAGCCGCGATGAAAGCCCACCGTTGATCTCAAGAACAAACGTAATATCGGGGCCACCATCGATCCCCGTCTCATCAAGGGGAATCGCATTTTCATGCACCTTCTTGATCGTCCCATCGGCGCTTACAAACAACATATCCAATGGAATAAGCGTGTTGCGCATCCAAAACGAGGCGCGGCGCGGCGCGTCATAGACAAACAGCATGCCCTCAAGCATGGCCATCTCTTCAACAAACATCAGGCCCTGCGCCCGCTCTTCGTTATCATCGGCAACCTGAACGGCAAAATTCGCCCGCCCCCAATCGCCAACAACCGTCACACGGTCTTCCGAACACGCCGCAAGCGCCGGCATCGCAGCCAAGCTCAGCAGTGCACCATATATAAAGGGTTTCATTCGTCCTCGTCGTCTTGTTCTGTTCGTGCCGCAGCATCCCACAACAAAACCTCGGTGGCCATACGGCCCCGCTTGCCATCAATCACACGCAAACACACCGCTTCGCCCGGCCCAAGATCCGCAAGCCCTGATTGCCGCAACACCTCAATATGAACAAAGATATCCTCAGACCCACCAAACACATTGGCAAATCCAAATCCCTTGCCCTTATCAAACCACTTTACACGCGCAGGTTCGAGCGGACGTGTGGCAAGAACCTCGGGGTCCAACTCAAGCAAATCGCTCAGGCCCGCACCCGCCACCGGCTCAGGCGGTTCTACCGACAAAACTTCGATCGCTTGTACGCCGCGCTCAGTCTTTTGAACCGTCAGCTCAATCGCTGCGCCATCGGCAACGGTACTTTGGCCAAAATTGCGCAATACATTCGCGTGCAGCAAAATATCAGGGCCGCCATCATCGGCCACCACAAAGCCAAACCCTTTGGCTGGATCAAACCACTTCACATGCCCAATGAGGCCACGGCCCTCATCTGATTGATGTATCGTCATTCGACTTCCCCAAAAGCCCACAAAATACGCAAGTTCAACATCTGAATAAGCTACTCAAAAAAAAATATTAATAACAGAGCAAATTTTCAATCCGACAAAAAAATATTGCCCGCTACGGTTGTATTCTATCAATTTTCCAAGGTTTCATTGTATCCGAGCGGCGCCAACGGAACCGATCATGCAGCCGAAATGCACCATCTGCCCAAAATTCTATCTCCAGCGGCGTAATCCGGTACCCCCCCCAAAAGGGGGGTCTTTGCGGGTCTGTGCCCTGTGCGGCTGTCACTTTTGCAACCTCGGCAAGTAACGCTCCGCGTGAGGCCAAAGGCTGTGATTGCGCCGAGGCCCAGGCCCCAAGTCGGCTCTTGAGCGACCGCGACTTGTAATAGGCATCGGCCTGCGGGCCGTCTTCTTTTTCAATAACACCGCGCACCCGCACCTGCCGCCGCTGCGATTTATGGTGCAAAACAAACGCCGCTTTGCCGGCCTGATCTAATTCTTGGGCCTTTTGACTTGTGTAGTTTGTATAGAACACAAACGCCGCGTCTTCGATTTCCTTTAGCAAAACCATGCGCACATTGGGCAAACCCTCCGCATCTACCGTCGCAAGCGCGATGGCATTGGGATCATTGGG
>JALZWD010000400.1 GCA_023300365.1 Flavimaricola sp.
ATCGGTGAACCTGTGGTTTTCGACGCTGTTTGAGGGCGCTGGTGTGTCCGAGTTTTTGCTCAATGAGAGCGGTGTTTTCGAAACATTTGATGATGGTACGTCACTTTTGACAGCGACGGCCTTTGCGCTTGATGATGCAACGACGGGATTTGATTTGTCGTTCAGCTTTACGGACGATGTGCCGATTGGTTCCGTTTACAAAGATGTTTTTGGACGGTTTGGTGGCATTGCTCCAGACAACCTGGAGTTGCTTTCTATTACTGAGGCTCAGCTGAGTGGTTTTGGTGATTTAGAAAGCCTTGTCCTGGACGCAATCCAGTTTCCTGCCGATGATGGCGCTGTGACCCAGACGGGTGGTGGTACAATCGGAGGTGGTACGGCGAACCAGCATAACGAGAACTTTGGTCTGTCGTCTTGGTTCGCAATCGACAACGTTTCGTTTGACCCAGGCGATTGCATTTTGTGTGATAACCTATCGACAACACTGGTTGGATCGCAGGGCGATATCGTGTTCGATTTGACCCCGGCTATTGTGCCGCTTCCGGCGGGTGTTTTGTTCTCGCTGACCGGTTTGGCAGCACTTGGATTTGCACGCCGCCGCAGCTAAGTTCTGTGGAGAGGCCGACCGCGCGTTGGCTGAGAAATTAGGAAAAGGCCTCTGGTAAAACGGGGGCCTTTTTTGCGTCTTATTTCTGCTCGAATTGTTTGACGATTCGTTAAAAGAATCGGGTTCGGCCCCCCAGCGACTCATTGAAATCACCTAAGTAGTTGATAAGACTCTGTTTAGTAATCCGGGGGGATTCTTATGACTAGTTTTGTAAAAGCGGCCGCTTTGGCCGTATTTGGTATCTGTGGTTCAACGGCAGTGTCTGCGTCAACGTTGGAGCAATTGTATGAAGTGGGGTCAGTCACCTCTGAGCGGGCGGGGCGCGATGTTGCGCTTTCGCTGTATTCGGGGTCGATTGATAATCCGAATTATTGGCTGACCGATGACGTGCGCGGTGTCTTTCATATCCAAGACGCAGGCACGTTTCGCGAGCTGAGCGATGGGCGCTGGGAGTTGACCAGCCGTGTTGTCGCGGACGATTCGGCCGCTTTGGGCGAAGCGTCGGGCTTTGATTTGAACCTGCAGTTCAATGACATCATTGATTTTGCCTATGAGTTCAAATCAGAAGATGGGTCTACGCCGCATGGGAATGAGGTCTATATCAACCTGACGCACGGCAGCCTTACGGGTTATGGTGCGCTGGAAGGCCTTGATCTGTCGGTGACCCGTAGTCCTGTAGATGGGCCATATGCCACACAGATCGGTGGCGGGCTTCAGGACACTGTTGGCGCGAATAACCACAACGCCGATTTTGGTTTGGCCGGTTGGTTCTTTGTTGATCAGGTCACCAGCAGCACCTGTGATATCTGTGCCGGGAATACGGCCATTTTGAACCTTGCCGGTGGGGATGCGAACACCACGCTGACGCCTGTGGCGCCTGTGCCGCTTCCTGCGGCGGGTTTTGTTCTTCTTGCGGCTTTGGGTGGCCTTGGATTTGTGCGCAAGCGGGGCTGATGCCCTTGCTTGGCCAGCCACGCCACCCCTGAGGCCGTGTTAGATTGGTGCAAACTCTTTTGTCTCGGAGTCGTAGGCTTCGAGGCTTCCTTCGCCGATATCGTTCCATAACCCATGCAATCCGAGGCTGTCGTTTTCGACGGCCTCACGGACAAATGGGAAGGACATCAGGTTGTCTAGCGAGGTGAGAACCGCCTCTTTTTCAAGCGCTCGGACGCGGGTATCGGTATCGCCTTCGGGCAAGCGATCAAAGCCGGGGCGCAGGATATCCATCCAGCGGCCCACAAAGCTTGTGGCTTCGTTAAGTTCGGGCGCATCGCCAGAGCACATGTCATAACAGCCCCGAACACCGCCACAGCCCGAATGGCCGAGCACAATAAGATGCGCGACCTTGAGCGTATTGACGGCGAATTCGACGGCCGCGGAGGTGCCGTGGTGGTCGCTGTCGGGGGCATAGGGTGGCACGAGGTTGGCCACGTTGCGGTGGATAAAGAATTCGCCTTGGTCGGCCCCAAAGATTGAGGTGACGTGCACGCGACTGTCGCAGCACGAAATGATCATCGCGCGGGGCCGCTGGCCCTCATCGGCGAGGCGTTTGTACCAGCTTTTGTTTTCTTGGAATGTCGTTGCTTTCCATCCGGTATAGCGACGTACGAGATATTCGGGCAGGGCGCGTGTTTGTGCCATAAGACCGTCTCCTGAGCTGAGCCTGTTTGGACGTTAGATAACGGCAAATCTTGATGGTATCTACGCAGTTCGTCACGTTTTTTGCCTATATTTCCGCAGGCTGGCAAGAGTTCGTTACCCTCGGGGGGGTATCGAGACGGTATGAGACAACCGATACCACCGCGTGAGAGCACGACCGGGACCAGCTTTGCGCGGCTGGTTCCACGGGATATTTTACGATTTGACGCCGAGCAGCGGGATCGGTTTTTGTCCGACGAGGGCCTTGAGTTCTTGGCGGAGGCCACGTTGCGGGCGCGGGATGAATTGGCGCATTTGTTGCATACGGCGACGGTGGCGCATCATGCCTGTGGTTTTGACGAGCTTGGGCAATCGGCGCGCCGCATCCGGCGGCTTTCGGTGCGGGCGGGCCTGCCTGATTTGGCGCGCGCGGCGGATCATGTGATTGACTGTATAGTAAAATACGACAGTGCGGCACTTGGGGCGACGGTTGCACGGCTGCACCGACTGGGGCTTATGGCGTTGGCGGAATTGGCGCCCTAGGGCCTTGCAAGCGCTTGCTATTGGCGGATGGAATGCCGCACTCTGGGGCCATGAAGTATGCATTGATATTGCCTGTGGTCTTGTTGGCCGCCTGTTCGGGCGGCGATAGGTCTGGCTTGGGCCGTTTTGTCGACGCGGAGCGGCCAATCGTGCCGCCGCCCGGTGAGGACACCTGTCAGGCGGCGCCTTACGCGCGGCTGGTGGGGCAAGACGGGACCGCGCTTGAGCGCGAGTTGATCTTGCGGCAAGTGCGGATCATTCGGCCCGGCATGGTGGTGACGGCGGATGTGCGCCCGGAGCGCATCAATTTTGAGATCGCGGCAGATGCGCGGATTTCACGGATTTACTGTGGATAGAGCCATGGGCCTGCGAGGAGGCCGATGATGCGCATGCCCTAAATGAAACAACCCCGCCCCCTCGGGACAGGAGGAGGGCGGGGCGTCTTCATTTACGCAGTGCCACCCAAGCGCAATAGGTGGGGGCAAAAGTCACGCCAAGCAGCGCCGCGTATGAGACAGGTTTGACGGTGCATCGTGGCGGACGCATGGTGAGATTGGGACCATTGCGCGAAAAATTGACGCCCAAGATGCGGCAATGGTGGCTTGATCTTGGGCGGCTTTGGCGCAAGGCTGGGGGCATGACGGTAATGCCCCCCAATAAACCATTTTCCGCGCCGCCTCAGGTATCGTTCCATCGCACCGAATTGGGCCCGATCTTGGGTCTTTATGGGCGCATGGTGGCCCTTGGGGAGTGGCGGGATTACGGGATTTCGAATTTGCGTGAAGTGGCGGTTTTTTCGATTTTTCGCCGGACTGCGGAAAACCCAATGTACCGTATTGAGAAACGGCCCAAGTTGCGGATGCGGCAGGGGCAATATGCGGTGTTTGGGATGGAGGGGCAGGTGTTGAAGCGTGGCGATGACCTGCGCGTGGTGTTGCGGGTCCTTGAGCGCAAGTTGATCCGGGCGGTGAATTAGAGGCGCTTGTGGGCGGTGACGTCGCCGTCGCCTTGGGTTTTGATCCGCAAGATGGCGTTGTTGATGGGCTCGTAGGTTGCGGCCATGTGGTGTGCGTTGGCGTGTAAGAGCGTGGTGTCGTCGACCATGATGCCGACGTGGCCTTTCCAGAAATAGAGATCGTTGCGTTGGGGTTTTGTGCCCGCATCGAGCGATGTGCCGAGCCAGGTGCGTTGCAGGTCGCTGTCGCCGGGGCATGGGATGGCGCAGGCAAGCAGTGCGGCTTGGATCAGGCCGGAACAATCGATGCCCGCGCGGCTGTTGCCGCCCCAAAGGTAGGGTGTGCCGAAAAGGGTTTGGGCGACGGTGGCAGGATCGGTAAAGGGGCGGTCTAGGGCGCGGAGGTGTTTTTTGGGGACATAGCCTTGTGGGGTTTCCCAAAATTTCGGGCGCTCGGCGGTTACGGTGATTTTGGCACCGAGGGTGAGGGGCATGAGGTTGGTGCTTTTGAAGTTTTCGGCCTCGTAGAGATGTGTGCCGGCGGTGGCCACGAAATGGGTTGGTGTATGGGCGGGGCCGGTGGTGGCGGCGTCGATGTAGCCGACGTAGTTGTCCTTGGCCGATTGCACAAAGGCGAGGGCTCCGTGGGTTTCATAGACTGTGACGGCGTCGCCATAGATCAATTGGCGGTCACGGGATTTGGCGGGGTCGCAGAACAGATCGGTGAGCGGGGCGGTGATGTTGGCCTGCGTGCCGGCAACGAAGGCGTCGGCGGTGACTTGGCCGCGCAGATGGGTGGCTGCGACGCGGGTGTTGGCGGGGGTAAGGCGGGGATCGGGCGTCATAGCTTGAGGATGGCGGGCAGGGCCGCGAGGACGGCGCGTGCGCCTTGGCCCACGCCACCTTTGGGCCGTGCGGGGGCCGCGGTGGGCTGCCAGCCGTAGATGTCAAAGTGCATGTAGGCGTCGGGCGCAAAGCGGCGCAAGAACAGGGCGGCGGTGATGCATCCGGCCATGCCGCCAGCGGGCGCGTTATCAAGATCGGCGATGCCCGGTTCAATGCGGGCCTCGTAGGGTGTGTGAAACGGCATACGCCAAACGGGGTCGCGCACGTCGCTTGCGGCCTGTGACAGGGCGTTTGCCACCGTGTCGTTATCGGTAAAGAAGGGCGCGAGATCAGGGCCGACGGCAACGCGGGCGGCGCCGGTGAGGGTGGCCATGGAGATGGTCAGGTCTGCGGGGGCCTCGGCGGCAAGGGCGAGGGCGTCGGCCAAAACGAGGCGGCCTTCGGCGTCGGTGTTGTTGATCTCGACCGTCAGGCCCGCGCGCGATGTGAGCACGTCTTGGGGGCGAAAGGCATCGGCGGAAATGGCGTTTTCGACGGCGGGGATCAGCACGCGCAGTTGCAACGGCAGATTGAGGGCCATGATGGTTTGGGCAAGGCCCAGAACCGTGGCCGAGCCACCCATGTCTTTTTTCATCAAGCCCATGGAGGCGCCGGGTTTGATGTTTAGGCCGCCGGTGTCAAAGCAAACGCCTTTGCCGACAAGTGTGAGGGTGGGGCCGGTGGTGCCCCATGTGACATCAATCAGGCGCGGTGCGCGGTGGGGTGCGGCGGCGCGGCCAACGGCGTGGATCATCGGAAAATTCTGCGCGAGCAGGTCATCGCCGGTGATAACGGTGATCTTGGCCCCGGCGGCTTCTGCCACGGCGGTTGCGGCGGCCTCGAGTTCGGCGGGCCCCATGTCGGAGGCGGGTGTGTTGATCAGATCGCGTGTGAGCGCTTCGCCGTTGGCGATGGCCTCAACTTGGGCGGCGTTAATACCATCGGGCGCCACGAGGCGCGCTTTGGGCGCGGGTTGGGATTTGTAGCGGTCATAACGGTAGCTGGCGAGGAGCCAACCGAGGGCAAATTCATGTGCGGCATTTGCGTCGAGTTCGGTGTCGAGGCGGTAGTCCCCTTGGGGGAGTTTGGCGACAGCGCTTGCGGTGAGGAAACGGCCGCGGGCTTGCGCGGATGCATCGCCTGCGCCCAGCCAGACCTGCGAGATACCGCCGTCTTGGGCAGGAAAGACAAGACAGCTGCCTGCGGCACCCTTAAATCCATTTGCCTTGGCCCAAACGGCCTCGGGGGTATTGGCATCGCTGGCCGTTTGGGCCGCGTCTGGGGTGAAAACCTTGAGAGAAATTGCGGCGTCGGTTGGGGAGGCGAAAGTCAGGGTCATGTTGGCATGCTCGCGGTTGGGACAGGCGAACACTACCTGCACGGGGGCGGGCCGCAAGGGCCAAGATGCCACCGTGTTATTTGCCCCCGGAATTTGCGTAACCGGGGGCAAATGGGGGCATCGTCAGAGCAAGAAATCGCTTTCCATCATCACGTTGGTGAGGTTAACGAAAATTTGCATATCCGCGGCCCCGTCACCATCGGTGTCGGCCTCAACAATATTGAAGTTGTTGCCACCCCAAGAGAACCATCGCAGTTCTCCGGCGTTGCCAGAGAATTCTTGGTTGTCGATGAAGGTAAAGTTTTGGTCGCCACTGGCCGATATATTCGCATCGATGGCCGATAGGTCGATCAGGTCTAGTCCGCGATCAAAGCCGTGTATGAAATCGCGATTTTCGATGCCTGCGCGGCTGTGATTTGTGGTGTCGATGCGGAAGGTATCAGCGCCACCTTCGCCGACGATTGTGTCCGACCCGGCCCCACCGATGAGCAAATCATCGCCCGATTTGCCGTTGATTTTGTCGTTGCCGCCGGATCCATCGAGCCGGTTGTCGCCGGTATTGCCCACGAGGCTTTCGGGGGCCCAATTGCCGCCGCCATCAAGATCGTCGGTGCCTTGGAGGCGCAAGATCTCAATGTTGCTTTGAAGCGTGTGATCGATAAAGGCATAGACCGTATCGATGCCGCCGCCTTGGGAATAGCCGATTTCACCAAAGATGATATCGCCGCTGTCTTGGATATAGTAGCGGTCGTTGCCAGTGCCGCCCTGAAGCCTGTCGGGGCCTTGGCCGCCATCAAGGATGTCGTTGCCCGCGCCGCCAAACAGCGTATCGATGGCATCCGTGCCCGACAAGAGATCATTGTCAGAGCCGCCGATGGTTCCGGTAAGGATTGGCCCTTCGGACAAGACGTTGTCTTCGGTGAAGGACTCGTAGGTGTATTCGATGGTGACGGTGGCCGAGCTGTAGAGGGAGACGTTGTCCTCTTGGCCGTTGGCACCATCGCCGACATCGAGCAAAAAGCGTTCGCGACTGTCGATATCAAAGGTGAACCCTTGGGTGCCGACCAAGGCGGCCAGATTGCCGATGGCAAAGTCAGGCGAAGAATAGGTTTCGCTGATTGAGATTGTGGTTGGGTCAAAGTTGGTGATGGCGAGGCGCGGCTCAAAGGCCGTGACGGAATAGGTGCCCGTGATGCCCGAGGTGCGTTCGTCGTTTGGATCAACGTCAAAGCGCAAGCTGGCCAGCAGCGAGGCGGATTGTTCGGGGCCGCCCAATGTATCGCCCAAGAGGCTGCCTTGGGCTTCGATTTCGAGGTCGATGCTAAAGACGGCGGATTCAAGTTGGCCCAAGGTTGGGTCGAATTGATCGATTGTGAGCGTGCTGTCGAGACCGTTTGAGCCGATTTCGATCCTGTCGTAACCCGTACTGGTGATAAGCGTTTGCGTTGGCATTTTACCCTCTCCGAAATGTGTTTCTCGGATCACGGTGTGCGCTGTGAGCCTTAAACAAATTGTGACGCGGGGCCGCAATCGTGCCGCACTTTTGCCTTAAAGTGGTCTGTGCTTGGCAACCGTGGGGTCATAGAGATTAACGCAATGGTTGTTGCCGCCTATTGGGGGCGGGGTTGCGTTGAGGAATGTAAAACGGGGGTTTCTGATTGGTGTGGTATTTGACTTAGTTCGTTATGATTTATTGCTGTTGGGGCGCTGGGTTCACAGGCCACTTGTGTTGTGGCGCATGTCTTTCTACCGTGCCCTCGATAAAAGGGAGACGATCATGCGCACCACCGCCGCCGTTGCTGTTGCCG
>JALZWD010000401.1 GCA_023300365.1 Flavimaricola sp.
ACATCCCCCGCATCCGCATCTTGCCCCGGATCGGTCGTGTTGCTCGCCACCTTAGTCACCGTCAATTCCGGCGCACCCGTCAATTCAACCGTCACCTGATCCGGAGGCGACACCACAAGCGTCGCGCCAAATGTCGTCTCGGCTGTTGCGTTATTGGTCACAAATCCATCGCCACTGACGCCCGAAATCGCATCCACATCCGCCTGCGTCACCGTATACATCGCCGAACATGTCACCGATGCGTCCGGCGCCAAAACCGAACCATTGTCACAGGTGAACGCACCAATTCGGTCATCCCGCACGGTAAAGACTGGCCCCACAGCAGGCCGCACACCACCCGCCCCCGGCGAGGTATTGGTAATGGTGAAATCATAGGTAATGACATCGCCCGCCTGACTGGCAGTGGGCGCAGGGTTGGCCACTTTGTCCAAACTAATCGCCGGATCGGCACCAACCGGGATCGTCTGCGCACTTGGGTCCGAGGTCGTGGTGCCATCCGTCGCCGTCGCCGTATTCGACACCGACCCAAGAGCAAAATCATCCGCCGTAATCTCATAGGTGCCGGTACAAATCACCGCATCACCCGGCGCAATTCCGGGCACACCGCAATCCACTGGCCCCGTCAGAACATCGTTCACAACCACCTGCGACGTGATCGTCGTGTTCCCCGTATTGGTCACCTCAAATTGATAGGTCGCGGTTTCGCCCGGCGCGAATGTGCCATTGCCTGTGATCGGCGGCAAACCACCCGTGGTCAACGTAACAAACGTCTTTTCAATCGCCAATTCTGGCCGCTGCACCGCAAACGCCGTCGCCTCGCCGGGCGTCGGTGTCGTCACCGTGGCGCCATCAAACACCGTGCTGGCATCCGCCATATTGGTAAAGGATCCCGCATCAATATCGCCCTGCGCGGGGTTCCATGTCGCCGAACAGGTCACGCTGTCGCCCGGCGCAACAGGGCCCGCCTCACAGGTGATATTTGCCGGAATTTCACTATCGGCAATCGTGATTGGCGCGGTCGTTGTCACGTTGCCTTCGTTGGTCACGACAAACTCAAAAATCACACTATCGGCGGTGCTTTCATATGTTGTCGGCGTGCCAGGACGGATGCGCTTAACAATGCTTAACGCGGGCTGCTGATCTGCGGCCACCGTCTCGGTTTCTTCATCCGATGCGATAACGGCTGTCCCGGACGGATAGGTCGCCGAGGGCACAACAGGCTGGCTCACATTCGCCGTGGCCAGATTAACCACTTCGCCCGCATCCAAATCCGGCTGATCCACCACATAGCTCGCGGTACACGTCAGGCTCGCACCCGGCACAATATCGGCCAGCGGACATGATACTGTCGTCTGATCATCCGCCACCGAAATCTGCGCATCAATCGTGACATTGCCGTCGTTGGTCACCACATAATCATATGTGATCACATCGCCCACAGCGGTGAAATCCGCGCCGCTTGTTGCGGTCTTAACCATGCTGATCTCGGGCAATTGATCCGGCCCCGCAAGGCTGACTGAATCCGTCTGCGACACACTGCCCACGCCCGCAGGTCCGTCTGCGGTAACTTCGGCAATATTCGTTAACGACCCTGCATCAATGTCATCCTGATCGGGCACATAACTGTCCCGAAGCGGCGTCCCATCGGCACAGGCCGTCACCACGTCACCCGGCTCCAAATCCACCAAAGCACAGCTCAGCCCGGTCAACGGATCGCTAAACTGCACATTGCTCAGCGTTACGTTCCCGGTGTTCTCAACCTGGAACGTATAAAATTCCGCGGCCCCCAAAACATAGGTGTTATCACCATCTTCTTCGGTCTTGGTCACACCAAGCGAGGCGGCACGCACCGGCCCCGGCACGGTTACATCCGCCGTATCACTGATCGCCGCACCATCAACGCCCTCGCCCGCAAAGCTGGCCATATTGGTGATCTCGCCCGCGTCGATATCCGCTTGGGTAATAGTGTGAATACCAAAGCAAGAATTATCAACCGCACCCGGCGCAAGGTCGCCAATCACACAGCTAAGATCTGGGTCAAAAAACGTATCCTCAAGCACCACATTCGCCAGCGTCACATTGCCAGTATTTTCGATCCTCAGGGTAAAGCGAACGGTGTCGCCTACTGCCGAAAATGACGCATCCGCCGTCTTGGAAAAATCCCACTCCGCCACACGCGCGGGGCCGGGAACGGTCTCGCTTGCCGACACTGGCGCGATGCCGTCCGCCTCCGCCGTCGCGGTGTTGGTATAGGATCCCGCATCGATGTCGTCTTGCGTCACCGCACGGCTGCCAACACAGCTTGGATCACTCACCCCCGGTGCCAAACTTGGGATCACACAGCTCACCCCAATCGCCGGATCATCGATGATAATATTCGTCGCCGTAAGATTGCCGGTGTTCCTCACCGTGATCCGGTAATTGATGATATTGCCCACGGCGGCAAAGCTTGGCTGCGTCGCGTCCTTAACCAAACTTAACGATTGAACTTGGGCCAGCGGATTGATTGTGACGGTCTCATCATCGGTTTCTAACAACGTCGCACCCGACGGCGTGGTGCCCGTGGCTGTCGCTGTATTATCAATTTGCCCAAGATCGAGGTCGTCTTGATCCACGACATAATTTCCCGAACAGCTTTGCGTCGCCATCCCGCCAATATCGGTCAAGGTACAAGACAATCCCGGGATCAACGGATCGCTCACCACAACTTGGCTCAGTGTCTGGTTCGAGGTGTTGGTGACGCTAAACGAATAGGTAACTATGTCGCCCACATTGGAATAGTCATCGCTGCTTGATTTAACAAAGGTAAAGCCCGGCGTAATATCTGCAGGCACAGTGGCATCCGACGGCGCCGACATCACCGTACTCGTCGGTCCACCAAGCGGCGGCGTATAAGGAAAGCTCGCCGTGGCCGTATTGGTAAACTCACCAGCATCCAAATCTGCCTGCGTCAGCCCCGAAAAGGTCCCCGTGCAGCTATAGCTTTGCGGCGCATTCGCCGACCCAACCGGAAACAAAAGTGGCGGCTGGCTACAGCCCGATAGCGCCACCCCCGGATCATTGATCGTAATCGGACTATCCCCCGAAACGATCGTAACATCCCCAGTATTGCGGACCACAAACTCAAACGTCAAAACATCAGAAACCGCATCAAACCCTGCGGTTACGGCGGTCTTGTCAATCGTGATACCCGGCGTCCCGTCTTGCGGAATTGTCGCATCATCCGTGTTGGACTGTGTCGCTCCATCCGTCGCAAAGGCGTTGTTGGTCACAAATCCCGCGATCACATCCGCCGTCGTAACAGTATAAACAGCCGTACATTGCACGGCCCCCAGCGGCGCCAACGGTCCCGCATCGCACAAGAACGGCGTGCCACCATTGATCTTGTCATCCACCACATTAATCGGCCCCACAATCGTGGTGTTGCCGTCATTTGTGACGTCATATGTAAAGGTCACGGTTGTTCCATCGACAAAATCAATCGGCGCAACTGTCGGCGCGGTCTTAACCATGTTTAACGACGGATCCTGATCCGCTAAAACGGTCAGCTCGACATCCGGCGAGGTCACAACACCCCCCCCTGCCCCCGCAGGCGCATCCGCTGTCGCTCCCGCCGTATTCGTCACACCACCATCATTCAAATCGTCTTGGTCAATCACATATGCCGCCGAGGTACAGGTCATCGTCCCACCCGGCGCGATTGGCGTCGCCGGACACGTCACGCCAACCCGGTTGTCCGTCACCGCCGCACCGCTGAGCGTCACATTGCCCGTATTGGTCAACACATATTCATAGATCAGGCTCTGCCCCAAAGCGTTAAAGGGCTCCGGCGAACCCGCCTGCAACCGCTTAACGATGCTTAACCCGGTGGTCACATCCGCGGGCACAGTCACATCATCGCTCGCACTGACCGTGGTGCCACCTTGCGTCACACTCGCCGTCGCTTCGTTAACGATTTCGCCGGCGTTGAGGTCATCCAGACCAATCGTATAGCTCGCAGTGCACGTCACACTCCCCCCTGGTGCCACGGCCCCAGCAGGACAAATCGCGCCTCCGGTTAAGGGATCGTCAATGCTTGGCGGCCCCGGCCACGTCACAGCGCCTTGGTTCGTCACAACAATTCGAAAGTCGATAACGTCACCAACCGCATCATAATCCGCCTGCACTGCGGTCTTAACAATGCTTAACATCGGCGCGCTCGGCGTCCCGTCCAAGGTCTCGCTTGCCGTCGCCTGAATGGTGCCGCCATCGGGCAAAGTGGCATCCGCCGTCGCCGTATTGGTTAACGGCGTGCCACTTATAGCAAAGGTATCAACATCCGCTTGGGTCACCGTATAGGTGCCACTGCAGGTTTCGGTATTGGTCGTATTCGCCGCCGACAGCGGCACAACCTGTGGAATGGTGCAGGATAAACCGGGGATTAATGGATCCGTAACCACAACATCCGTTAGCGTGGTATTACCCGTGTTCGTCACCGTAAACGTATAGGTAATCACCTCGCCCAAAACACCAAAACGGGCGACATCCGCATCCTTGTCCAAGGTCATCCCGTTGGTTTGCGCAGGGCCCGTCAGGGTCACCGTATCTTCAACCGCGCCCAATTCACCGAATTCTGGATCACCATTTGCAACGGCAATATTCGTTAACACACCTGCATCCACATCCGCTTGCGTGACGGAATAGGTCCCCGTACAGGTCAGCGTCGTGGGCTGCGTCGCGCCCACTGGAGGCTCGGCAAGGTTGTTGCCGGGCGGCGCCGGGCACACCACATTTGCTATTCGATCGTCAGCCACGGTAATGTTGTCGATCCCGACAGACCCGATATTGCTGATGATATATTCATATTCCACCACCTCGCCCACTTGGGCGAATGCGGTTGCCCCGCCGACAACGGTCTTTTCCAACTCGTAACCTGGGGCCACTGTTCGCAGGTCCTCGGCCGGCAGGCTCGGCCCCCGGGTGAAATCCCAAAAGTTATCGTTTGGGTCATCATCAAAAACTTGGGTGCTGGTCTGACCCGTCGTAAGGATGTTGTTAAGCAAAGCCGCGTTGGTCGATTCAAACCATGCGGTATTGAACGTGTTGTTGCCAAAGCCCGTCGTGAAACCAAAACTCTGGGTGCCAGCATCATTGGTAATCTCGGATTGAATCCCCGACCAGCTTCCCAGATTAAAGCCATTCATTCGCAGCGAAATGTCGTCCTCGTCAAAACCGCCCGGTTGCGTATCACCATCAAACGCCGAAAAACGCACATCCATGCGGGCGATTGATCCGCCGAAATAGTCTGCACACGACGAGAAGCCACAATCCAACGTCAGCGGGTTATTGATAGTAAACGGATTGCCACGAAACGCTGCGGGCTGGCCGTTAAAGTTAAACCCGCGGAATGCGCCATCGGGATCTGAAAACTGGTAATAAACGTTACCGTTCGCTCCGGTAAGAACAATCGCAACACCGCCTGCTTCGGGGTATTCCGTAGGAAGCGCAACGCCGGTGGCGGGGACAGTTCTGGTGTAGGGCGTGGCGTCAGCAGGACTTGCGACAAAAGCCCCCAACATCATTCCCAATGCGGCGCACGCTGGCCGCAAGAGCCCCGAAAACGGCATCTACTTTCCTCAACCCAATGAGCACCCCCAAGTACCCGCGTTTACATTAGTAACTAATTCGTCAAGATTCCCGGAGAGAGCAAGCCAAATGCGGGGCCGCATTTAGATTGTGGCAACATTGTGCCTTTAGCGTCGCAACCACAAGCTGAGCTCCGGCTGTTCCCGGGACATTAACACAACCTGCACCACAAATCCGCGCCGTTGATCTCACACCAAAAAACGGGTTTCGCAGCCTTTCAAAAAATAACCCATTGATTTTATTGACGTAATCGCGCCTTTTCGCATGCGAAAGTCGGTTTTCGCAGCGAAATGGCCCTCAGGGCGCCTCAAACAACTGGCGCAATTGCTCCATCGCGGCGTCGATCAAATCCGGCGTCAGGCGCTGTCCACTAAAGCGAATGGCAAAGCCTTCGTCCGTCACCTCTTTGCGCAAAACAACGCCCGACGACAAATGCAGCGTATCATTACCGCTCCAACCGTTCGGGGGTGCCGATTTTGGCCGGCCCATTTTGGCAACTTTTGGTGGGCCATCTTCGGTCTCTTCGATGATCTGCTCAAGCACCGCCCACTCCAAATCTGGCGTCACCCCCTGCCCTGTACCAAGCGCGTCGCGAAGCCGTTTGACCGCACCTTGCCGCACCGCGCCAGCAAGGCGAAGGCCGCGACGCTCGCTCAGACTTTCGGGAAATGCCATCACATCACCCAGCACTTCGAACA
>JALZWD010000402.1 GCA_023300365.1 Flavimaricola sp.
AGGACCTCGGGGATGAAATCATCGCGGCGGAGATCAAGCCGGTGTGCGCCTTCGCCGCTACCGGTGGTGGCCCATTCATCAGGCCGGCGCACATCAATGAGGGTGATTTGGCCCGATGTCGCCAATGCATGCGCCTGCGGCGGCGATAGCTCTCCGCCTTGCGTTGGAACGGACTGTGCAAATGCGGTCTGTGTGGTGCAAGTTGCGCAAAGCCCAAGCAGCATCGTACGCCTTGAAATCGAATTGGATGAATGTTTCATAAACTTGGCCCTTGTTGTGGCGTTGTGCTTTGATTGGTCGGCCGCCTTGCGCTAGTATGCACGCGATACTGGCATACCGATTACTTTTGGGTGATCACGAAAGTGAGAGATGACAAAGCCCGCGTTTCGAAGAGCTTTGTGACATGACAGCCAATGCAGATTTACTGCATGCAAGCTGTTGGTGTCGTCGGTTTGAATGGCTGTAGCTGCCAGGATGATGGCCACTACAGCGACATTGCTACACTTTCAAAGTGATTAAGAGCTTAGCACTCTTTGCAGGTACTTAGGCCAAAAACGCGGTAAATTGGACAAAAGCTGACGAATGCTGTGCCGACAAGAACGGCCCCAAGATAGCCCCACACACCGACCATACCTGTTGCTGCAAGAATGATAAGCAAAGATCCAAGAACCAAACGGGCCACACGGTCCCAGCTTGCAAGATTACGGGTCATGATATTTCTCCTCTGATATGACACCCGGTTGATACATCACCAATGCCTCAGCTTAAGTGATTGTGTCACAGATTGGACTGATTTCCGTGCCTAAGTAGCGCGTCTTTGTCGAGAACGCTGACATGGCCGCGGCCAATTTTGATCCATCCCCATTCTTCGAAAACCTTTAGCGATCGAGAAACAACTTCGCGGGCAGTGCCCAGCTCTTCTGCGATCTCTTGCTGTTTCTTTTTGATTTCTAGTTCGGGGCTTTTTGCAAGCCAACGAGCGAGGCGCAAATCCGTACGGTGTTCTAAGAGCTCATCGATCACGTTGGTGAGCTCTCCCACGCGGTGCGCAAAGGTCTGAAAAACGAGTTCTTGAAACACGCTGTCAGTCTTGAGCAGTCGTTGAAATTTCGGAGCGGGAATGGCGACGGCTGTCACATCTTTATCGGCATAGCCGAAACCGGAATAAGGACGATTAGACAAAAGGCATGTGGTGGTCAAAACGCAGCTGTCGCCGGCCTCAACGCGGTAGAGAACCATCGTTCTTCCAGCGCTATTTGTTTGCTCCACTCTGACGGCACCCGATGTAACAATCAAGAATGCGCTGCTCGTATCACCAGGCGCAAAAATCACTGCACCGTCAGGCGCCGAAATGACGTTTCCCTCGCCAATATAATTTTCAAAGGTTTTCATTTCAGTCCTTTAAAATTTCGGTTGCGGGTACAAAGATCCCGTGAGCGACGAGGCGCGTAGCATATCCGATTATTCCGGCGTTCGCAGTCAAGTTTATAGGTAAGTTCGCGGTAGGTTTCTGGACAAAGAGCGTCGGCGCGTATCGCCATGACTTGGATACGCGCCTAACTGATTTACACCTTCAACGAGGTTGCACTGCGTTCCCATTTTAAACTCTGGAACGCTTCGTCGACTGGGGTAACAGCGACATGGTTGATATAGTTCGACATCGTTTTTTGCGCGAGGCCCAAAATGATATCTAGGACGGCGCGATGGCTGTATCCGGCGGCGAAAAATGCTTCGAGTTGCGCCTGAGAGGCGTTGCCGCGTTCCCGCACCATCTGGATTGTAAAGGTTCGCAGCGCCTCAAGCTTGGCGTTTGGCAAGGGCGTCTCATTGCGAAGCGCTTCAATAATATCGTCCGACACTTTCATCATTTTGGCAATGCCAGTATGGGCGGGGACACAGTAGTGGCAAGCGTGTTCGACGTTTATGGCCTGCCAGACGACTGTCATTTCATCGGCATCAAAATCCGTTTCAGTGAACAGCTTATGGAGGGTTTGATAGCCTTCAAAAGCTTGAGGGCTTTCGGCCAAAACCTTGTGTAGGCCGGGCAAGCGACCGAAGGCTTTTTGGGATTTTTCCAGCAAGCCTTTTGAGCCTTCTGGTGCTGTATTGATGTCATGTGATGGGAAATTCATACCAGTGTATCCTTGGGATGTTGTGCATGTTTCCAATTAGGCTTTCTTGAATGATCTCTCAAGAATACACTTTCGTGATCGGAAGGGGGCGCTGAGCTCTCGGCAGTGCTAAGAGCGTCGCGGTGCTGGGAATTCCAGCGACCAGCGCACTCATTTGTTTGAGCAGTTTTTATGTCTCTTGTGGGTGCATGGGGCTATTTTGTGCGTTGGCCTTGTGCCTTGTCTACCCACTGGCTTGGCGCAGGCGCTTGGGTATAGAAAGGCCAGAAGTTTGACTGAAAGCGTCGGAGGAGGACCCCCGCCAGTTTGGGTTGATTAGGCGACCGAAGGGTAGGGAAGATTATCCTCAGGAATGCGGGTTTAACCCTTTGCTCACGCTCGTTGCGAGGAAGGTGAGGGCGGCCACACAAACAATCGATGGGCCGGCGGGAGTGTCGAACACATAGGCCGCGCGCAGGCCTGTGATTGTCGAGAGCATACCGATTATGCCTGCTGTGATTGCCATGCCCTCGGGTGTTCGTGAAAGTGGCCGAGCGGCGGCGGCGGGTATGATCAATAGCGCCGCGATGAGCAAAACTCCGACAACCTTGATCGCAACGGCAACTGTAATCGCAAGCGCTAGAGTTAATACTAATTGCTCGCGCTTGGGGTTGATACCGCTGGCGTGGGCCAAGTCTGCGTTTAAAGTTGAGGTCAATAGCGCCGACCATCGCCAGCCGATGAGCATCACCACAAGCACTGCTCCACCCCAAATAACTGCAAGATCGCCGCGTGACACCGCGAGGATGTCGCCAAAAAGATAGGCCATCAGATCAATTCGAACCCCCGAAATGAACGACACCGCAACAAGTCCAAACGCCAATGCGGAATGTGCCAAGACGCCCAACAAGGTATCCATTGCATAGCCACGGCCCGATAGAAAACTCACTGTTAACGCCATTAAAAGCGCGACCACCATTGCGCCCACGAAGACTGACATTGAAAACGCCAAGGATAGAGCCACGCCAAGGATTGCGGCATGTGCCGTTGCGTCGCCAAAATAAGCCATGCGCCGCCAGACCACGAAGCATCCAAGTGGGGCGGCCGCGAGGGAAACACCAATGCCCGCCAAGGCGGCGCGCATCATAAAATCGCCTAGCAACACATCTAGCATTATTCGGCGGCCTCTGGATGATCATGATTGGTATCGTTGTGGTGGTGATCAGGATTCGGGCCGTGGTCATGGCCGTGATCATGCTCATGCCGGTAAAGCGCGAGTGCGCCTCCTGTGCCTGTGCCGAATAGGGCACGGTACTCTGGCGCGGATGCCACGACTGCCGGGGTGCCCTCGCAGCAGACATGCCCGTTAAGGCAAATGACACGATCAGAAGCACTCATGACAACGTGCAATTCGTGGCTGATCATCAGAACTGCACAGCCCGTGTTTTTGCGCACGGTTTCAATCTGCTGATAAAAAGAGGCTGAACCGCGTTGGTCGAGGCCTTGGGTTGCCTCGTCCAAAAGCAACAAATCAGGCTTGCCAATAAGAGCGCGGGCCAAAAGTGCGCGTTGAAATTGCCCACCTGAGAGTTGTGAGAGTTGGGCAGTGGCAAGGTCGGGGACGCCTGCTTGCGCGAGCGCTCTGGCAATGTCGGTGGCCGAAACGCCTCCGGGTAATTTGAGAAAACGCGATACCGTCATCGGCAAGGTTTCGTCGATATGCAGCTTTTGCGGGACATAGCCTAGTTTCACGCCGTCGCTTTTTATGACCCGGCCGATTGACGGTTGCACCGCGCCGATGATCGCGCGCAATAGACTGGTCTTTCCTGATCCATTTGGCCCAACGATCGTGACGATTTCGCCGGGATCAACGCGCAAGGAGACGTGTGAAAGTACGGTGCGCCCTCCATACTTAAGGCTCAAACCCTCAACCTGAACGAGGCTCATGCCTCGGCCTTGCTAATGCAGGACGGGCAAACACCTTCGGCTTCAACCACAGTTCGTTCGATCCGAAAGCCCATTGCGCGGGCGGCGTCGCCAAGTGCGCCTCGCGCGGGCGAGGATTGTGTCTCGGCAACTGTGTCGCACAGGCGGCAGATCATAAAGGCCGGGGTGTGAGTATGGCTTGGGTGGGCGCAGGCGATAAAGGCGTTCAAGCGCTCAATCTTGTGAGCCAAACCGTTTGCCACCAAAAAATCCAATGCTCGATAGGCAATGGGGGGTTGCGATCCAAATCCATCATCCCGCAGTTGGTCTAGGATTGCATAAGCGCCAAGTGCACGATGCTCTTTCAACAAAATTTCAAGTACCTTACGTCGAACAGGCGTAAGCCGAAGGCCATCAGCGGCGCAACGAGTTTCTGCAGCTTCGATTGTCGCGCTGACACAAGCATCATGGTCATGTTGCGTAAATCCAAGCGGGCCGTCCTTTGCGCCAACAGAATGAGGATCACTTGTCATGTTATCACATTTCGGATAATTGGTGTGTAATGTTATACAATCACACGGAGGCCGTGATGTCCAGAAAACTAATTGCCCTATCTTTGACCGCTGCATTCTTGGGGGGCACTGCCTTTGCAGAGACGCCCAATGTCGCGGTCGATATCGCACCTGTTCATTCTCTCGTTGCACGGGTGATGCAGGGCGTTGGGGCCCCGAACTTGATTGTTCAACCAGGTTCAAGCCCACATGAATACACACTTCGGCCTTCTGAAGCTGCGGCACTTCAGAATGCGGATATTGTATTTTGGATCGGGCCTGATCTTACGCCTTGGCTGACGAATACGATACAAACTCTGGCCTCAGATGCGAATGTGACGTCGTTGCTAGAAGCAGACGGAACGATTGAACTGGCTTTCCGCGAGAACACCCTGTTTGAAGCGCATGATCACGACGACCATGATGATCACGACGACCACGATGACCACGACGATCATGACGACCATGATGAAGACGCCGGAGCACACGAAGGCCATGATCATGGTGCTCACGATCCACATGCATGGTTGTCACCCCGAAATGCGATGACGTGGTTAAACGTGATTGCAGGGCAGCTTTCCGCTGCAGACCCTGACAACGCTGGTGCTTATTTTGCCAACGCAGCGGCTGGGCGCGAAGAGATCGCGGCCTTAATCGGAGAGGTTAATGCGACGCTTGATCCAGTCCGAAATGGCCAGTTCATCGTGTTTCACGATGCATACCAATACTTTGAGGTCGATTTTAATTTCCCGGCCGCGGGCGCGATATCGATTAGCGATGCCTCGGACCCAAGTCCTGCCCGGATCGCGGAAATTCAAGAACGCATTGCCGACGAGGGCATCGATTGCGTTCTGGCGGAACCGCAGTTTAATCCCGGTTTGGTGGCAACTGTTCTTGACGGCACTGATGCGCAGACAGGCGTTCTTGATCCGCTTGGCTCAGATTTGCTTCCGGGACCGTCGATGTACCCTGATTTAATCCGCAATCTGTCGCTTGCGCTATCGGACTGCATGTAAGCGCATATGACTACGAAACGGTGATGTGCTTTGGTTGCGCAAAGCGTGCCATGGCACATCGCCTGTTTGGGGACGCCAACAAATTTGTAGGGCAAGCAGGGCCAAAAGACGCAAATTGCTGTGATGGCTTTGATACGCGGCGCGCAGATTTGTGATATCAAAGGTATTGCAGAATCTCGCTATTTGATTTGCTGTTGGTTGCTCAAGCTGTTCAGATGGAAAAAGGGTCTCGGTTATGCGTGTTCTAGCATTTTGTCTTTGTTTATTTGCGTTACCTTCGCAGGCCGAAATGGCCCCACGCGATGGGTGGAGTGTTGTGCAGACCCAAAAAACCTACGCGGACTTAATTGAAGATGTGAGGGTTGCTGTCCGGGCCAATTCGATGGCTGTTGTAACGCAAGCGGGACCAACAGGAGCGGCGCGCAACCGAGGCATCGACATACCAGGAAATCGTGTAATTGGTGTGTTTAACAATATTTTTGCGGTACGGGTTCTAGAGTTATCTACTGCTGCAATGATCGAAGCTCCGATCCGCTTGTACGTGACTGAAAATTCAGATGGCACTGCATCTCTGTCGTATAAACACCCCAGCACGGTTTTTGCGCCGTATGTGGCCGAAGCGGGCGCGGATCTTGTGCGCGCGGCAGAGGAATTAGACGTCATTTTTGCCTCGATTGCTCTGGCGGCATCGCAATAGGTCTTCGTAGGCTAGGGTGAGCCTTGAGCTTCGGCCCGAATATCTATGTGACGAAAATGATCTAACTATGCTTGGCGTTCGCCGCGTCAAGAGTTGCGTCGCGAGCCGCAGTCGGTAGGGATCACAACCAAACATAGCGGCTGCTTGGCTGCCTTAGTTTGTGTAATCCACGGTATGCGTGCGACTGGCAGCGTACCCGTCGAGCATATTTGATCATCGGAGACCATCTGGGGGGCCAAAGAAGCTGTCGGTACGTACTTGGAGAGGCGTGGTTTTTTAATGACGTGTCTGCTGGTGGAAATTCACATCGGTGAACAAGTATCCATTGTCATCCGAGCCCTCGGTGAAAGCAGTAAGGCAACGTGTTTTCTTCATTGCGATGAGTGCTGGGCGGCCGCCCGGTGAAGAACGGCCGCACTAGAATTTCGGGGGCTTAGACCGTGCCGCGTGGTGGTCTGTCGTTTTCTTTGGTGAATATCATGCCGTCTAAAAGCTCTGTCAATTCAGGGCGCGCGGAAGGGCCATTCGAGATTGAAATTAGTAAAACACTTCCGTCTGGTCGGATGACAAAAGTACCGGGCTCCGCAAAGCGCCGGTCGGTTTCTTGTGGCGACAATGGCTCGGTGACAAAGAGACCAAGCGTGGCCATCTGTGCCTCATCAAGACCGTAACCGAGGTCAAACTTCCAACCAAATTCATCTTGGTCAGCTTGAGCCTTTTCAATGGGGTCTGCTGAGATGACTGCGATATCAAATCCTGCGGCGGCCCAATCACTACGCATTTTGTCGAGGATGTTGAGGTATTTTTTGCATCGCGGGCAGTGTTTACCCCGGTACACCACGAAGAGCGTCCAGTTTTCTTTTTTGCCACCTACGGTGATGTCGCCGCCACCTACTTTGGGGAATGACATAGGACTTAGGATACTTCCCGCGGTGGGTTTGGGTGTGGGCATAATTTACGGCTCCATTTGATTTAAACTGGTCGTCTTGAGGTAAGCCATTGGCTAAGAAGCAAAAGGCTTTTTGTTGGGTGTTTGTCTGGTTTAGTTTTCGGCGGTTTCAAAATAATTGGCGTTGGTCACCGTAATTCTCTGGATTGTTTCATCAAGCCGCGAGAGGTGTTTAACGCCTGCGGCAACCGCAGCGTCCGGATCGTGTGCAATGACGTGTTTCGCAATTGCCTGATGATCTGCCAAAAGAACGGGTAAACGCTGTTCTTTTTCGAGGCCGAGCAAGCAGAGACGGTCGACTTTGGCCTTTTCGACAAGAATGACTTCGAATGCGAAATCTGCTCGTGCTATTGTGCAAAGGGTCTGATGGAATTCGTAATCCAATCGCCCAAAGCTGTCAAAATCACTATGTTCCATGACGTCTTTTTGTTGGGCGAGCGCGTCGTTGAGTTGCGTTTCGTTGTTGGCGTCACAATACATAGCGGCGCGGCGTAAGACCTCGGCATCGATTGCCGCACGGAT
>JALZWD010000403.1 GCA_023300365.1 Flavimaricola sp.
CATGCGGCAGGCGCGGATCGGTTGCTGAGGCTTCAGGCTGGATTTGAAAAAAACCAACGTAATCATCGCCGTGCCGTACGGCATATAGGTCGCCTTGGGGGGCATCAAACGCCGCAAGCGGGGCACATCCGCGTCGCGCTGGCGGCAATTGTAGGTGCGCCACCTTGTCCACATCCGTGCGGGCAAGGGGCGCGATGGAGATCACCCCTCCATCGCCTCAAGCTCTTCGATCATGCTTTCGATCATTGACAGGCCCTTGTTCCAAAACGCAGGATCGCTGGCGTCGAGGCCGAAGGGGGCCAGAAGGTCTTTGTGGTGTTTCGAGCCGCCCGCCTTGAGCATGTCGAAATATTTGTCCTTAAATTCCTCGCCGCTTTCCTCGTAGACCGCGTAAAGCGCGTTCACGAGGCCATCGCCAAAGGCATAGGCATAAACATAAAACGGCGAGTGGACGAAATGCGGGATGTAGGACCAAAACGTCTCGTATCCGGGCATAAAGTCGAAGACATCGCCAAGGCTTTCGGCCTGAACCGACATCCACAGGGCGTTGATATCATCTGGCGTCAGCTCGCCTTGGCCGCGTGCGGCGTGCAGCTTGCATTCGAAATCATAAAACGCGATTTGGCGCACGACGGTGTTGATCATATCCTCAACCTTGCCCGCCAAAAGCACCTTGCGCTCTTCTTGGGTTGTGGCGCCGTCAAGCAGCTTGCGGAAGGTTAGCATTTCGCCAAATACGCTGGCGGTTTCGGCCAATGTGAGGGGGGTCGAGGACAGCAGCTCGCCTTGTTCGGCGGCAAGGACCTGGTGCACGCCGTGGCCAAGTTCGTGGGCCAAGGTCATGACATCGCGAGGTTTTCCCAGATAGTTGAGCATCACGTATGGATGCACGGTGGTGACGGTGGGGTGGGCAAATGCGCCCGGTGCCTTGCCCTGTTTGACGCCCGCATCAATCCAGCCATCGGTAAAGAACGGGCGGGCGATATCGGCCATGCGCGGATCAAAGGCGGCATAGGCCTCCATCACGGTTTTCTCGGCGTCGGCCCACGGCACCACGGCCGTGTCTTCAAGCGGCAGCGGGGCGTTGCGGTCCCAAACCTGCATCCGCTCAAGGCCAAGCCACTTGGCTTTGAGGGCATAATAGCGGTGCGATAGGCGCGGGTAGGCCGCGACCACGGCATTGCGCAGGGCCTCGACCACCTCGGGCTCGACGTGGTTGGCAAGGTGGCGGCCGGTCTGCGGGGTTTCCATGCCGCGCCAGCGATCTTCGATCTCTTTTTCTTTGGCCAATGTATTGTGTATGCGGGCAAAGGTTTTGACGTTGTCGCCAAAGACGCGGGCCAATTCTTCTGCGGCCGCTTGGCGTTTGCTGCGATCACTGTCGGTAAGGTAATCGAGCGTGCCTTCGATATTTTTTTCCTCGCCGTCCATCTGGAATGTCAGGCCCGCGATGGTTTCGTCGAACAGGCGGTTCCATGCGGCCGATCCCACAGTGCTTTGATCGTGCAGGAATTTCTCCAGCTCATCGGACAGCTGATAGGGCTTCATCGCGCGCATCCGCTCAAAGATCGGTTTATAGCGCGCAAGGTCAGCATCGCCCATCAAGCCCGCGAAATGCGCGTCGTCCAGACGGTTGAACTCGAGGCTCCAAAACACCAGCGGCGTGGTATAGGCGGTGATTTTGTCTTGTGCATCGGCCATGAATTTGGCCCGGTCGGCGTCCGTGGTCATCTGGTAATAGCGCAGACCAGCATAGGACATGATGCGCCCGGCAATCGTGTCGATTTTCTCATATTTGTGCACCGCCTCAAGCATCTCAGCGGCGCTCAGGCCCTCAAGCTTGCCTTCGTAATCGGTGGCGAATTCGGAACAGGCGGTCTCAAGCCATTCCATGTCTTTGTTGAGCGCATCACTATCTTGTGCAGGGTAAAGATCGGTCAGATCCCATTCCGGAAGGTCGCCGAAATCGCTGGTGTTGGATGCGTTCGCGTCAAAGACAGGTTTGTTAAACATCTTGGCCTCATTCTCATTTCTGCCTTCTACATAGGCGCGGTTGGGCGGTGAGGGAAGGTTCGCCTTGGTCGCAGGGTCCGATTTATCTCGCGGATCAGCCAAAATATCGTCTGAGCAAGCCGTGCTTGGGGGGCAGATGTCGTTGACAACGCGAACGGAAACGGGCCTCACTTTGCGGGCACACAAAGGGGAGGCACAGATGGGCGAACGGACACAAGCATTGCGCGGGCGGATTGCGGCACGAGAGGCCCTGTCGTCGACATTTATCAAAACCCCCGACGTCAGCGTGATTGAGTTGATGTCCACCTCTGGCCTCGATTTCCTAATCCTTGATGCCGAGCACGCGCCCTTTGGTCGGCGCGAGATGGACGTGTGCCTTGCCATGGGGCGGGCGTTGGATATGCCGATTTTGGTGCGTGTTCTTGCCGCCCGCGAGGATGCGATTTTGGCGGCGCTTGATGCGGGTGCGGTGGGGGTTGTTGTGCCGCATGTCGATAGTGTTGAGAAGGCGCGCGCGGTGGCTGCGGCGGCGCATTTTGGCCGCGGTGGGCGCGGTTATGCGGGCTCAACCCGTTGGGCCGGCTTTGCCACACGCCCGATGGGGGATGTTTTGGCGCAAGACGACCAGACCATCGTCATTGCCCAAATCGAAGAACCCGAGGGCGTGGACGCGGTGGCTCAGATTGCCGCGGTGGACGGTATTGATGCCTTGTTTGCCGGGCCTGCCGACTTGTCGGTGGGATACGGGCAAAGCGTTGTGGGCACGCCCGCATTGGACGCGGCCCTTACCAAAATTAACGCCGCGTGTGACGCGTCGGGCAAAGCGTTTGTGACATGGGTACCAGATGTGGCCAAGGCCCAAGAGTGGGCCAAGTTTGGCGTGAATATCTTTGTGGTGGCCTCGGAGCAGACATGGATACGCAATGCGGCCGTCGATGTCGCCCGTGGGATCAAGGATATCGCGCGGGGGTAGGGCGCAGCCCGGCCTAGGGTGCTGGGGGGACGAAAATCTCGGCCAATGCATCAAAGGCGCGTGTGCGGATCTCGGGGGTGTCCATCAACACTTCGTGTTCGGCCGGATCGACCATTTCCAATCGGCCATTGGCCCACCGCTGCATTTGGGTGTGCACCGCGTCGGTATCGACAATGTCTTCTTGTGCGCCCAAAAACGTAAGGCACGGCGTGGT
>JALZWD010000404.1 GCA_023300365.1 Flavimaricola sp.
AGCCGATCAGCAGGCCATCTTTTTCTTGGCGGCAGTAATAATCACTGATGGGGCAGCGTAATAAGGGCATGCGGTGGCCCGCGTCGGCGATTGCGGGGATGTCTTCGGTGACGAAATACTGGTGTTCCATTGAGGTGACGGGGTGTTCGACGCCCATCATCGCGCCAACCTCATTGACCCGGTAGCCGCAGGCGTTGACAACCACGTCACAGTCGATGTCGCCGTGTTCGGTGTGGACCGTCCATGTGTCGTCTTTGTGTTGGGTCAGGCCGGTGACGGGGGTGTTGCGGTAGACCTCGGCCCCGGCTTTGCGGGCGCGTCTTGCGAGGGCTTGGCACAGGGAGGCGGGGTCAATGTCGCCGTCGTTGCCGTCCCAGAGGCCGCCGACGAGATTGTCGGTGGAGATAAGCGGGTGGCGGCGGGCGCATTCGGCGGCATCAAGCACCTCGAATTCTACGTCCATGCCGCGGGCCATGGAGGCAAAATGGCGGTAGCCGTCCATTTGCGCTTCGGTGTTGGCAAGCCGAATGCCGCCGTCGCCGTGGCGATAGCTGACGGGATAGTCGGCGTCGTCGCGCAGGTCTTTATAGAGGTTAATCGAGTGGGTTTTCAGGCCGACCATGGTTTGGTTCATACCAAAGTTTGTGACCTGAGCCGCGGAGTGCCATGTGGTGCCGGAGGTCAGCTCGTTGCGCTCAACAAGCACCACGTCGGTCCAGCCCTCTTGGGTGAGGTGGTAGAGCGTGGAGCATCCGGCGATGCCACCGCCGATGACGACGGCGCGGGTACGGGTTTTCATTGGGCTGGCCTCCGGTTTGTGATGCGGGATCGTGCCGCAATTAGGGGGTTTGTGGCAATTGGGGAGTTGTGGTGTAAATCATAGATTTCGATTTAGTGAAGCACTTGGAGGCCATCGTCGATGAACGGCAGGCGCGTGCGTGCGGTGTCGAGGATGCGTGTGGTGAGGCAGCTGCGCATTTCAGTTGCGATATGGGCGGGGAGGTCGCCCAAGGCCCCCTCGCGGGCGTGCAGTGCGAGGCGGCGGGAGAATTGCGGGATCGGCAGGGGATGGGCGCGGACCAGATCGCCGGCGCGGGGCGTGCCGAGGAAGGCGAGGGCGGTGGTGATGGCCCAGCCGCCAAGTTCGGATGTCATGGCAAAGAGCGCTTGGTTGGTGGTGAATTCAAAACCGCGCGCCGGGCCAAGGCCGGTGCGGCGGAGTTGGGCCTCGATTTGGCGGCCAATGAGGAGATCGCTGGCGTAGCGGATGAAGGGCGTGTTGGTGAGCGCGGTGGCGGGATCGCAATCTGGGGCGGTGACCAGCACGAAGGGGTCGCGTAGGATCGGGTGCTGTTCTACCCAATCGACGGCGGCGACGGTATCGACGGCAAGCATCATATCGACGGCGCGGCTGGAGAGGGCGTCGTGGTTTTCGTGGCTGGCGCCGGAGGTGAGGGAGAAGGTGATGTTGGGGAAAGCGTCGCGCATGCGCAAGAGCCACGGTGCGGTGACGGTGGCGTCGAGTTCCTCAATCGAGGCGACTTTGAGGGCCATGGGCGGCGTGTGATCGGCGAGGGCGAGTTTGGCTTTGGCGGAGCCGACGTCATCGAGCAGCTGTTTGGCGGGATCAAGGAAGAGCGTGCCCGCGCGTGTGAGGCGAAATTGGCGGGCCGAGCGTTCGATCAGGCGTGCGCCCAAGGCGGCCTCGAGGCTTGCTAATTGTTGGCTGACCGAAGAGGGGCTGATCCCGAGGCGGTGTGCGGCGCGCGTGACCGAGCGTGCCTCAACCGCGGCGACGAAAATTTGCACGGCGCGAAAGGTGAAGGGCTGTTCGTTATTCTCCATATCGAAATTGATAATTCAGTTTTGACTTATATGCCTTAACTTTCTTGCGCGAGGGAGTGGAAAGCGCAAGCTTTGTGCATGGACCAAACCCCTCCCAAGCGCCGTAGCGGTGGACGGCAATCGCGTGTGGCCAAACGCGCGGCCCCGCCTGTGACCAACCCGTGTCCGCCGGGGCAGATTGGCGGGCAGTACCGGCCTTTGGACGAAGGCGACATGCGGCGGATTTATGATACTGCGCTTAAGCTTTTGGCCGAGTTGGGGATGGGCGAGGTGCCGGAGCGTTTGCGGCGTGCGCTGGTGGCCGCGGGGGCCGTGGATGGCGCGCGTGTGTTGTTTCCGCGTGGTTTGGTTGAGGCGGCGATTGATGGGGCGAACAAGCGGTTTATCCTGCATGGGCGCGACGAGGCGCGATCCATTGAGGTGGGCGGTGATGCGGTGCATTTTGGCACGGGTGGCGCGGCGGTGCAGACGCTTGATATGGACAGCGGGCTGTACCGGCCATCGACACTCGCGGATTTGCATGGGCTGACGCGGCTTCAGGATGCGCTTGCGAATGTGAGTTGGTTTACCCGGTGTTGTATTGCGACGGATGTGCCGGATGTTTTCGATCTGGATGTGAACACGGCCTATGCGCTGATGCGCAACACGACCAAACCTGTGGCCACGGCGTTTACGGTGGCCGAGAATGTGGCGCCGATTGTGGGTCTGTTTGATATTGCCGCCGGAGGGGACGGCATGTTTGCCAAGCGGCCCTTTGTGAAGGCGCATATTTCGCCGGTGATTTCGCCGATGCGGTACGGCGAGGATGCGGTGGATGTGACGTATGAATGTCTGGCCCATAATATCCC
>JALZWD010000405.1 GCA_023300365.1 Flavimaricola sp.
CCAGTAAAGGCGGGGGCGTTGACGATACGGCTGCGCATTTGGTGGATCAGGGCAAACATCTCGTCGTCGTTGCCGTATTGATCTTCGTTAACACCGTATAGACGCAACGCTTTGGGGGTTGAGCCACCGCTTTGATCCAGAGCGGCGACAAAACCGTTCCCGGCGCGAATTTGCTCCATCATCAGGTGCTGAGACATTTGTTGATGCTTGGACATGATCTAAAACCCTTTAAGTGACGCTGTTGCACCGGGTTTAGGCGAGGCATTCCAAGCTGCCAATTATGGTTGCGCTAACGTGTCGAAAGTTAGCGCAACCATCAGAGTAATAGAGGAAAATTTGATCTATTGTTAACCGAGTGCCGCCACACCGGGCAGGGTTTTGCCCTCCATCCATTCCAAAAAGGCGCCTCCGGCCGTTGAGATATAGGTGAAATCATCCGCCGCCTGCGCTTGGTTCAGGGCCGCGACAGTATCTCCGCCCCCCGCAACCGAGACCAACCGCGCATCGCGTGTAAACTCGGCCGCGATCTTGGCGGCGGCAACAGTGGCCGTATCAAAGGGCGGGATTTCAAACGCACCAAGGGGCCCATTCCATATCAGGGTTTTGAGCTGCGCAAACTCGGCCAAAATCGCCTTGATCGACGCAGGGCCCGCATCAAGCACCATCTGATCGGCGTCCAACGTGGTGCCCGCATCCAAAGCAACCGTCTCGCAGGCCGCCCCTTCCTTAAACTCACGCGCCACCAACCCGTCGATCGGCAGGATGATCCGGCAGCCAGTGGTATGCGCCTTGGCCATAATATCACGCGCAGTGTCCAGCAAATCGCCTTCCACCAAAGATCCACCCAAATCGGCCCCTTGGGCCATCAAAAACGTATTGGCCATACCGCCGCCAATAATCAGCACATCCAACCGCTCGATCAAATTCTCAAGCAGGTCCAGCTTGGACGATACCTTGGCGCCGCCAACAACCGCACCAACAGGCCGCGTCGGCGATCCCAATGCGGTCTCCAATGCGCCCAATTCCTCGGCCATCAAACGCCCGGCACAGGCGGGCAAAAGTTTGGCCAATGCCTCGGTGCTGGCATGCGCGCGGTGGGCTGCGGAAAACGCATCGTTGCAATAAACATCCCCAAGGCCCGCCAAACGCGCGGCAAAATCCGCATCATTCTGTTCCTCGCCCGGCGCAAACCGGACGTTTTCAAGCAACATCACATCGCCCGCTTGCAGGCCCTGCACCGCGTCGCCGTAAGACCCGTCGGCAAATTTCACCGTTTGCCCCAAGGCCGCCTCAAGGGCCGGCAATGTCACACGCAGCGACATCTCGGGCACAACCTTGCCCTTAGGCCGGCCAAAATGCGCAAGCATAATCGGCAAACCGCCCTTGGCCTGAATGTCCTTAATCGATGGCACAATGCGTTCAATCCGCGTGGCATCCGTCACCACACCATTTTCCACAGGCACATTGATATCGACGCGGATCAACACCCGTTTGCCCGACAGGTCCATATCGTCCAATGTTTTCCACGCCATGTCAGTGCTCCGATTTTTTTGTGCAAGTTCCCGCTTAACTGCAATGTTGTTAATGCCCCGTCAACCACGCCCCATTGGCATTCGGCCCTGTGCGACATAGGTTATGCGGTGATTTGAACAGGAGATGCGCCACATGGCCGATTATAAAGACCCCGAAAACACGATCATCATGACACTGACTGGCGGCGATGTGGTGATTGAACTGCTGCCCGATGTGGCGCCCAAGCATGTTGAGCGGATGAAAGAACTGGCCCGTGCGGGTAAATACGACAATGTGGCGTTTCACCGTGTGATTGATGGCTTTATGGCCCAAACAGGCGATGTTGAACACGCCAACATGGAAGGTGATTACAACCCCGGTCGCGCGGGCACAGGTGGATCGGACATGCCCGATTTGCCCGCCGAGTTTTCGAATGTGCCGCATGCACGCGGATCATTGGGCGCGGCCCGCTCCGCCAGCCCAGATTCGGCCAACTCGCAATTCTTTATCAACTTTGGCGACAATGCTTTCCTCAATGGCCAGTACACCGTTTACGGACAGGTCACCTCGGGCATGGACCATGTTGACGCAATTGTGCGCGGCGAGCCCCCTGCGAGCCCCGACCGGATGATCAAAGTACGCGTGGCGTCCGATGATTAGGGTCGCGGCGGTAGTGTCGGTTTTGGCGGGGCCGGTGGCCGCCGCCGGCCTTGAGATCGATGTCGCGGGCGAGGCCAACGGCACGATCATTGTCGAATTGTTTGAGGATGTGGCCCCGGCCCATGTCGAACAGATCAGCGCATTGGCCAACGAGGGCTTTTATGACGGCGTGGTGTTCCACCGCGTGATCGACGGCTTTATGGCGCAAACTGGCGACGGCGAATTTGGCCGTTTGGATGCGGATTTGCGGCGTGCAGGAACGGGCGGCTCTGCGCGGCCCGACTTGCCAGCCGAGTTCACCAACGACATCTCGTTTACGCGCGGTGTTGTTGGTATGGCGCGCGCCCAAGATCCAAATTCGGCCAATTCGCAATTCTTTATCATGTTTGCCGATGGCCCGTTCCTT
>JALZWD010000406.1 GCA_023300365.1 Flavimaricola sp.
CAGTGCCGCAAGAATGGCTTGATCTCGTCTATGACGAATACCGCCTGTATTGGTTTAACACGCAACGGGCTTATGGCGCGGCCAATGATGCTGCTGCGGACCAAAAACCGCCCCTGCAAATCGACTTTTTCTTGCCCGGTCTCTACTTTCCACGCGGTGTTGAAATCGACGTGGTCAACGATAGCGCCGCACAGCATATCGAATTTGATCTTGGGCTTTTTGACCGCACCGATATGGCCCCCAACCTGCCGATCGACAACACACTCGACTACTCGGGCTTTCGCCTGCGCACCGAGCGCAACCGCGTTGGTATCCACGAAGAGTTCACCGTGTTCCAAGGCGCAAGCTATTTCCGCGCCATTGGTCGCGAACAGGTCTATGGGCTGTCCGCGCGCGGCCTTGCGCTCAACACCGCCGACGAACCGGGCGAAGAATTTCCCGACTTCACGCATTTCTGGATCGAAGAGCCAAAATTGCGCACCGACCCGATCATCATCCACGCCCTCCTCGACAGCCCGTCTGTTGCCGGGGCCTATCGGTTTGAAATCATCGGCACCGGCCAGACGACACGTATGCAGGTCACTGCAACGCTGATCCCGCGCACCGACCTTGGGCATGCGGGCCTAGCGCCGCTGACGTCGATGTTCCTTTACGACCAAACCAATCGCCACCGCTTCAACGATTTCCGCCCTGCGGTTCACGACAGCGAAGGTTTGGCGATCCTTAATGGCAATGGTGAATATATCTGGCGGCCTTTGGCCAATCCCGTGGCCCTTCAGGTTTCGGCCTTTGGTGACACCAACCCCCAAGGATTTGGCCTGATCCAACGCGCCAACGAATATTCTGATTTCGCCGACCTCGAGGCGCTTTATCACAAACGCCCCTCGCTTTGGATCACGCCCGGCGAAGATTGGGGCGAGGGCAGTGTGACCCTTGTCGAAATTCCCGCCGACAAAGAAATCTACGACAATATCGTGGCCTATTGGCGGCCCAATACCCCGATCCCTGCGGGCCAAGAACACAGCTTTAGCTATGATATGGAATGGGGCACGGGCCCCCGCCCCAATAGCCAAATCGCCCGCGTTCTCAATTCCTCAATGGGCGAGCGCCCGTTCTCGGAAGGCATCCTTACGGTTATCGAATTTGAACAAACCGAAGAGATGGAAGGCCGGATGGATGATTTCACCATGGTCGTCACCTCAAGCAATGACGCGGTACTTGGCGCCTTGATCCAGACCAACCCCGACACGGGCGGGCCGCGTCTTGCCTTTACCTTTGATCCCGGCGAGGAACGCACCGTTGAGTTGCGCGCACAGCTTTTCCTCGACAACCGGCCTTGTTCCGAAGTTTGGCTTTATCGGTGGACGATTTGAACGCACCCTTTCCACATAAACCGGCCCTGATGCCGCCGCGCGCGCCGCTTGCCCGGCCCATTCAGGATTTGGCCACGCCCTTTGCCGACAGCAATGCGCCGGGTGCGCCCAAAGATACCTCAAAGGACCGCGAAGCCTTTATCTGGCGTCTCGTGACGTTCCTGCCGACGCTGGCCATGACACTTGGCCTTGGCGCGACGTTCCTGAATTGGTTTCAATCGGGCGGCCTGACGGGCACGGAAATCGCCCTGACGGTACTGATTATGGTCACGTTCTTTTGGATCGCCTTTTCGGTGTGCACCGCCACCGTCGGGATTATTACCTTCGCGCTCTACCGACGCCCCAAACCAAAACAGCCAGCGCGCCCGATGGATGTGGCCCTGCTGATCCCGGTTTATAATGAGAAAACCTCCGACGTCTTTGGCAATGCGCTGGCGATGATCGAAGATATCAAGCGCGCGCCCGGTACGGCGCACCGTTATACCTTGTTTATCTTGTCCGACACCCGCGACGATGCGATCGCCGCCCAAGAGGTTCAGGCCATCGCAGAATTGCGCGCGGCCTTCCCTGATGGGCCCGAAATCTACTATCGTCGGCGGGCGGAAAACACCGATCATAAAACCGGCAATCTTGCGGATTGGATCGAAAACTGGGGCGGCGGCTTTGAGGCGATGCTTATCCTTGATGCCGACAGCCTGATGTCGGGTGCCGCGATCACACAACTGACTGACGAGCTTTCCGCTGATCCTTCCGCTGGCCTTATCCAATCGTTCCCACAGATTATTGGCGCGCGGTCGCTTTATGGTTGGATCCAACAGTTTTCGTCCAACGTCTATGGCTCGCTGTTGTCCGAGGGTCTTGCCCGTTGGTCTGATCGCGAGGGCAATTTCTGGGGCCATAACGCCATTTTGCGCACCCAAGCCTTTGCGGCCTGTGCCGGTTTGCCCCGCGTGCGCTCGCTCAGAGAGGCCGAGGCCAACATCCTCAGCCATGATTTCGTCGAGGCCTCGCTGCTGCGCCGCGCTGGATGGGCCGTGCGCTTTTTGCCCCGCCTCAAAGGGTCTTACGAAGAGGCGCCGCAAACCTTGATCGATTTCATCTTGCGTGATCGCCGTTGGTGTTCGGGCAATCTGCAACACCTGCGCTTGTTGCGCACGCGCGGTTTTCACGCGGTGTCGCGGTTTCACCTATTCCACGGCGCTGTCGCCTACCTGACCTCGCCGGCATGGTTTGCGTTGTTGGTATTCTGGGCGCTTTTGGGAAATGGCGAAAATTCGATCCTCACGTATTTCTCTGCTGAAAACCCCGAATTTCCGCTTTGGCCGGTGATGAACAATGAAAACGGCCTCTATATGTTGCTGTTTATGTATTCGATGCTCTTGATGCCCAAAGTGATGGGCCTGATATCGCTGCGCGCGACGGGCGTTACGGCGCGGCAAATGGGTGGACGTTTGCGGTTTGCTGTGTCGATTGTCACCGAGATCGCTTTGTCGATGGCCTATGCCCCGGTGATGATGGTTCAACAAACCATCGCCGTGGCACGCGTCAGCATCGGCATGCCCACCGCATGGGTGCCACAGCGCCGTGGGACGGAAAACTATCCCCTCGCCACGATCGCCAAATTTCACGGGATCGAAACCATCACCGGTATCGC
>JALZWD010000407.1 GCA_023300365.1 Flavimaricola sp.
GACAGCAACCACGCAAGCAGGCCCACATGCGCGCCACCCGACACATAGGTTCCCGCCGTCAAGCGCAGCCCTTCTTGGGGCAAGTCATCAAGATAATGGGTGGCATCCGCCATGACGCAACGCCCCGCCTATTCACCCGGTTCCAAGGTCGGCCCACCAATATCCGTGACCAACCCAATATTACCAAACCCGGCCGCATTCAGCGCGCCCATGATCTCGGCGACACGGTTCCAATCATTGGCCCCATCGGCGCGCAGAAAAATCCGGTCGCTATCGCGCTCGGTGGCAATTGCCTGAAGCCGTCCGATCAAATCGCCCTCGGCCACTTGTGTGTTTTGAATATGCAGCGTGCCATTCGCCTCAATCGTCACCGTCAGCGGCTCTTCCTCGTCCGTCGGCAAGGCATTCGCCGCCGTCTCCGGCATCTCTACTGGCACACCCACAGTCAAAAGCGGTGCGGCCACCATAAAGATGATCAACAACACCAACATCACATCCACAAACGGCGTGACGTTGATCTCGGCCATCGGCTGGCTGCGCCCGCGCCGACGTCTGCGGCCACCACCGCCTCCGTCACCGCTGGATTTCATCACTCCGGCCCCCATCAGCTGTCCAACTGACGGCTAAGGATGGTTGAAAACTCGTCCGCAAAAGCCTCGTACCCGGCAATAACCCGGTCACTATCCGCACTTAGCTTATTATAGAAAATAACCGCCGGGATCGCCGCCAAAAGGCCCAAACCCGTGGCAAGCAAAGCCTCCGCAATGCCAGGGGCGACCACCGCAAGGTTGGTATTTTGCGCCTCGGCGATCTCGATAAAGGCGTTCATAATGCCCCAAACCGTACCAAAAAGGCCCACAAACGGCGCGGTTGACCCCACCGTCGCCAAAACCGGCAACCCCTTTTGCAAGGCGGCCGCCTCTTTGGCAATCGCCACATCCATGCTCCGGTCAATCCGCGCGCCCGCTCCGGCAATAAGTCCGCCGTCTTGCCGATGCGATCTGCGCCACTCGGTCATACCGGCGGCAAATATCTTTTCGCTCGCCCCGCTTGGCGTCGATCCGATCTCGTCATACAGACCGTCAAGCGGCTCGCCCGACCAAAACGCACGGTCAAAAACCGCCGCCTCTTCTCGTGCTGCGCGGTATTGCTTCCACTTGTCGTAGATCACCCCCCAACACCAAATTGAGGCCACAATCAGCATGACCATTACGAATTTTACAATAAGTGTGGCGCGCGCAAATAGCGCCCACATCGTGAAGTCATGTGCTTCCATATACCTGCTCTTTTAACCGCCTGTCGGCCCCTGAAGGGCTCTCTTGCGGGTATGATACCGCAATCTGACAAGGAAATCCATCACACATCATAACGATATGACGCACCGTCCCGCGTCATCCTTGGATTATGCGCGAAGCACCGCCGGTATCCGCACAGGCCGCCCGGCGCGATTGATCGCCACAAGCGTCACCACAGCCTCAAACAAGGTCTCGTCCCCGCGCATAACCGCCTGACGCAAAACGAATTTACTGTTCCCGCTCTCCATATGCTCGGTCACCACGCACAATTGATCTTCCAAATGCGCAGGCCGCAGATAATCCGCTTCAATCCGCCGAACCGCAAAACCAATGCCGTCCTCGTCCATCAATTTTCGCTGATCCACACCAATCTCGCGCACCCACTCACTGCGCCCGCGCTCGATAAACTTCAGGTAATTGGCGTAATACACGATCCCACCCAAATCGGTGTCCTCGTAATACACACGCAAATCAAAACGGTGGCTCATGACGGGCGCACCATCCGCGCCGACAAGCGCAACCCAAACGAGGCATCACGCGCCACAGCAGGCAACACCGGATCATACCCCGCACGCACCACATCCGCGATTTCGGGCTTAAGCATCACCTGCCCCTGCGGCCCCACAAGCAACGGCGAGTTTTCCAAAAACGCCGCATCCGACCACAGCAAAATCACCTGCACCGCCTGCGACAGCGCCAAGGTCTCCGCCGACACCGCCTGCAAATGCGCATCCATCCGCACAAACACAAACGCCGCCTGAATGGCGCCTGTCTCATCAAACCGAAACACCCGGTACTGATTGGCCCCCGCCCCTTTGAGGCGCACCAAAAGGTCCGCCAGTTCCGGGATCAGCCGCTCCAAATGCGGCACCTCGCCAATCTCGTCCCACTCAGAACAGAAAAACACCATCAGGTTCGCACCCAACTCGGTGTCCACCTCGTCCATCTTGTGCCCCGCCAGCACAACAACCGCCTCAATCGCGCCCTTGATCACCGGCAGGGTCTCGTCTTCCACGCCAAACACCACCGGCACAATCGGCCGCCCCCAACGGGCAAACAAGAACGTCCCATCCTTGCGGGTAAAAAGCGCCGTCACCTGATCTGCGGTCATGCCCATGGTCTCATCTTGCCAAAAATACTCACCTTTTGGTGCCCCCTCACAGCCCCAAATCCCCCTGCCCCTTTGGCGCCGCCAGCCCCAAATGATCCCAGGCCTTTTGCGCCAACATCCGCCCGCGCGGCGTCCTCTGGATCAACCCTTGCTGCAACAAATACGGCTCAATCACCTCTTCCAACGCATCGCGGCTTTCACTCAACGCCGCCGACATGGTCTCGATCCCCACCGGGCCCCCTTGATAATTTTCGGCCACAAGCCGCAAATACCGCCGGTCCGCCCCATCAAGCCCAAGGTGGTCCACGCCCAAACGCGTCAGCGCCCGATCCGCAATCTCGCGCGTCA
>JALZWD010000408.1 GCA_023300365.1 Flavimaricola sp.
TGGCTTGTGTGTTTGTCGGGCGGCAAAGACAGCTATACCCTGCTTGCGGTGCTCCACGAGCTGCAATGGCGCGGGCTTTTGCCTGTGGAATTGCTGGCCTGCAACCTTGACCAAGGCCAACCCGGCTTTCCCGCGACGGTCTTGCCCGAATTTCTCACCAAAATGGGCGTGCCGCACCGGATCGAATACCAAGACACCTATTCCATCGTTATGGACAAAACGCCGGCGGGCCGCACCTTTTGTGCCATGTGTTCGCGCCTGCGCCGGGGCAATCTTTACCGCGTCGCCCGCGAAGAGGGCTGTTCCACCGTCGTCCTTGGCCACCACCGCGATGATATCCTCGAAACCTTCTTTATGAACCTGTTCCACGGCGGGCGTCTGGCCACGATGCCGCCGCGTCTGCGCAACGAAGAGGGCGATCTGTTCTTGGCCCGCCCCTTGGCCCATGTGGCCGAAATTGATTGCGAACGCTTTGCCACCGCGATGAACTATCCCATCATCCCATGTGATCTCTGCGGCAGCCAAGATGGCTTGCAACGCCAACAGGTCAAACAGATCCTCGATGGTTGGGAGGCCAACAGCCCCGGACGCCGTCAGGTGATGTTCCGCGCCTTGATGAACGCGCGGCCCTCGCATCTGCTTGACCCAAAACTTTTCGATTTTGCGGGCCTCACCCTCGACACGCCAGACGCCGGCACCGCCACCTAGCGCGCGTTAACTTCGCCGTTAGATTTATGGCGCTAAAGTGACCTCAACGTCGCTCCGGCCAACCCGCTGGTGCGCATCGGTGGAGGCCAAATGTATGTCAATCCTGCGCAAAATCCGCTCGCAAACCGGCGACCATAGGTTCAGGCGGTTGGGCTTTCTGCACCTCATCTTGCTTATTCCAATGTCACTGATCGCGGGCTTTGCCGCCGCGGGCCAAGCAGGGGTCACCACCAGTGCGCTGGCCTGCGCGTTTTTGGTGCTGTTCTTGCTGCCACCTCAGGGCAATGCGCGCTCCAACCGGTCTCAATACGGGCAAATGGACCGCACCGAAATCGTCGAACAGGCGCGAAAATACCTTGGGCAAAGCCTTTATTCCATCGGCGTGTTCACGATCGAAATTGACCGCGTCAAATCGCTCACGGAACGGATCGAATTTACGGGCGTTGATGCACTCTTGGGGCAATGTGGTTTGCGGCTGTCCGCGATCCTTGGCCCCGATGATCACATCGCGCGCCTAGACCGCGCCTCATTTGCTGTGCTCGTGGGCCCCGACAGTCGGCTCGATCTCGAGGCCGCGTTGCAATTCTCTACCCGCCTTCAGGCCGCGTTGGCCGGGCCCTTTGCCGTGGGCGGCACCACCGTGCAATTAACGGCCTCCATTGGCTTTTCCTTGTCCAACCGCATGGATGCGCCCACCGCGCCCCAGCTTTTCCAAGCGTCCCTCGCCGCCTTAATCGAGGCCCAACGCTGCGGCCCCGCCGCCGTGCGCAGTTTTTCTGACACCATGCAACATCGCATCGATACCCGCAAAAGCCTCGTTGACGATGTACACAACGCCTTCACCGACAAACAAATCCAGGCCTATTTCCAACCGCAGGTCTCGACCCAGACGGGCGATATAACCGGGTTCGAAACACTGGCACGCTGGCATCACCCCGCGCACGGGACGGTCCCCCCTAACGATTTCCTCCCCGCCTTCCATGACGCAGGTGCCATGGACCGCTTGGGGCAACACATGATCGATCAGGCCCTTGGCGCCCTGCGTATGTGGCAGGATGCGGGCGTCATCATCCCCCGCATTGGCGTCAATTTCTCAAGTGTTGAGCTGTCCCATCCCGATTTAATCGGCATGATCACCGAAAAATTGGCCAAGCACGACATCGGCGCCGACAGGCTTGGCATCGAGGTGCTCGAAACCGTTGTCGCCAATCAAGTAAGTGGCACGGTGATCGAAAATCTTGCCACTCTCGCGAAAATGGGCTGCGGAATTGATCTGGACGATTTCGGCACCGGGCATGCCTCAATCACCAGCATTCGGCGGTTTTCAATCGAACGGATCAAAATTGACCGCTCCTTTGTGACCTGCATCGACGAAGATCCAGAACAACAAGACATGGTGATTGCCATCCTTACCATGGCCGAGCGTCTTGGGCTTGATGCCCTTGCCGAGGGCGTCGAAACCCGCTCCGAACAGGCCATGCTCACACAGCTTGGCTGCGCACATGTCCAAGGGTTCGGTATCGCGCACCCGATGCCGCTGTCTCAAACGCTTGAGTGGATCCACGCGCATCACGCCCGTCGCACCGATCCCATTCGTCTTGCGGGAAACGGCGGCTAGCCATCGGGCCTTTTGGCGGTTGACCTCTGCGCCCATTCGGCATGCAGTGGCGTTAGAGGACATCCCAAGAATGTTGGGTGGCGCGGCACTCTGGCCGCACCCGCCCCATGGGATGCCTCCTCGCGCCACCAAGAGGACCGATCCCGAATGCGCCTAACACGCACCGATACGTTGCCCGCCACTGTCGAAACGCCCGCTTATATCCCCGCCGATCATGGTGTTGGCATCGTCCACATCGGTCCCGGCGCCTTTCACCGGGCCCATCAGGCGGTCTACACCGACACCGCCCTCGCGGCGTCTGGTGGGGATTGGCGCATTGCCGCCCTGTCGATGCGCAGCCCAATGGCGAAAAATCAACTGGCCCCCCAAAACGGTCTCTTCTCGGTCACATCCGCAGGCCCCACATCCCAAACCCGCGTCATCGCCAGCATCGCATCCGCCGCCACCTTGGCGGACGATCCCGCCGCCGCAATCGCCGCT
>JALZWD010000409.1 GCA_023300365.1 Flavimaricola sp.
CAGCGTGGCCCCGGTGGTTTCACCCGCCCGAAGTTCGGCGATGGCCACCTCCTCGGGGCAGATAGCGTAATCCAAAACGCCCGCCTTGCGGGCAATCTCGGGCAGAGCGTCCAAGGCGGCGCGGGCGCTGCCGTGTTCGTCCAATAATCGCCAAAACGTGGCGATGCCAACCCGGCGCGAGCGTAACAGGCGAAGCCAATCAAGCCGATCCTCTTCCTTGGTGGGTGGGAGTGGGGGGTGAGTAGAAGAGTGTGGTTCCCCGGTCATCCTGTGCCTCTGCCTGTTACCCGCTCACGATAGAACGAACGACGTTAACAAGGTGTGAAGGCTGTCAGTGAGACAGGTAAAAAAGCCCAAGCCTTTGAAACTGTTCACTTCGAAAAAGGCGTTGGGGCGGATTTTGTAAAGGATGGGCCCAAGGCCCCGCGCGAATCCCCGCATCAGGGCTTTGCAAACTAGGGCGTCCGAAACAGCTCGGGCGTGGTCAGCCGCATCGCAAGCCAATAAACGCCCGCAAAAATCGCGCCAAACCCCGCGCCAATCACCACAATGCGCAGCCCAGCAAAATCCATCGTCAGCCAAACCACCATCAAAAGAATCGCAGCCCCCACAGCGGCACCAATCGCCATCGTCACCAACCATCCGCCAAACCCCCGGCGGATTGCGGCATAGACCATTGGAATGCCAAACAAGAGGCCCAACCATGACAAAAGCGGTGAGTAGGCCAGCATTTGCACGACGGTATAGAGTGACAGACCAACACCTTGCTGGGCGTCTTGTCCTTCGGCGATCCAGCTGATGCCAAGGCCTGCGAGCGGAAGGCCGATCAAAACCGCGACCAGCCCAATGGAGGCGGCATGCCCCATCTCATAACCATGGTGTTCGGACATATGGGTGCGAATGGGCGGCCACGCTTGGGTCATACGGATATCACCGTTGTGATCGCCAAAGCGCACAGATATTCAAACCCACCAAGAATGCCCGTTTCTCCTCAAGAAGAGTTGGTTGTCCCGGCGTCACTATAGCGACAACTTACACCACACGAAAGCCTTGGGGCAGATGGCCTAGGCCGTTTGGTTGCGCCGCGTCAGGCGTTTGTGAATTTCCCGAAGAAAAAGGCAATACAGGCCACCCATAATGCCGCCCACAATACCCGCCTCGATGATCGCGCTCTGTGCCGGGTCTCGCCCAAGAACAAGCAGACCCGAGACCGCGCCGATGACAAAACCCAATGGCACAGCGGCCCGCAATTTTGGGCCAAAACGGTTGACCATGAGAATCGCCAAAGGGCACGCCACGCAAAACACCAACCAGCTTACAAAGACAGAAAGGATCAGCAAACTATTGGTGCTTCGCAAGAAATCCACCGCCTCGTTGGGCCGTCCGCCCAAGGCCTCAAGTGGCACCGACGCGATCAATCCGATCAATGGAGCGCTCAGGATCGTTGCAACGGCCGCAAACAAATGGTGTTGTGACCGCATCATCCTCTCCCGCTACGTCGCCGCACCACCCACAGTGAGGCCGCCAATCATCAACGACGGTTGGCCCACACCCACCGGCACCCATTGCCCGGCCTTGCCGCAATTTCCGACGCCGGGGTCAAGGGCGAGATCATTGCCAATGCCGCGGATTTCCTTCAGCGCCGTGGCCCCATCCCCGATCAGCGTGGCGCCTTTGACAGCTGCGCCGACTTTGCCGTTTTGCACGCGGTAGGCCTCGGTACAGCTGAACACGAACTTGCCACTGGTGATGTCCACCTGTCCGCCGCCAAATCCCACGGCGTAGATGCCGTCCTTAAGGTCTGCGACCATCGACGCCGGGTCGGCGTTGCCCGACAACATATAGGTATTGGTCATGCGCGGCATTGGGATATGCGCAAAGCTTTCGCGGCGGCCATTGCCCGTGGGGGCCACGCCCATCAGGCGGGCGTTTTGGCGGTCTTGCATATACCCCACCAGCTTGCCGTCCTCGATCAAGACGTTCTTGGCGCTGGGCGTGCCTTCATCGTCGACGGTCAGTGACCCGCGGCGATCAGGAATGGTGCCGTCATCCAAAACCGTCACGCCTTTGGCCGCGACTTGTTGGCCCATCAACCCCGCAAAAGCAGACGACCCCTTGCGATTAAAATCGCCCTCAAGCCCATGCCCCACGGCCTCGTGAAGCAAAATACCCGGCCAGCCCGGCCCAAGCACCACATCCATCACGCCCGCAGGGGCGGCTTGTGCACCAATATTCACGCTGGCGATACGAAGGGCTTCTTGCACGGCGGGTTTCCAATGGTCAGGCGAGATCAGCCCCACCAAACCATGCCGCCCACCAGCACCAGCACCGCCGCTTTGGCGTTCGCCGTTGTCTTCGATGATCACACTCACATTCAAACGCGCCATGGGCCGCACATCGGTGACAAGCGTGCCTTCGGGGCGCAAAATCACCACCTCTTGATATGTGGCCGCAAGGTTGGCCGAGACTTGCACAACACGCGGATCAAGTGCGCGGGCATAGGCATCGATTTCGCGCAGCACGTCGACTTTGACGGCAAAGCCGGTCTCCTCAAGCGGGTCGATGTCGCCGTAAAGCCGCACATTCGTGCCGGCCGGGCCCTCGGCCAAAGTGCCGCCGCCCGCACCAACCGCCAAACGTGCGGTGGCCACGGCGCGCTTTAGGCTGTGCTCGTCGATTGTGGTTGAATGGCTGTATCCAGCAGTCTCGCCGCGCACGGCGCGCAGGCCAAATCCTTCGGCGGCATCATAGCTTG
>JALZWD010000410.1 GCA_023300365.1 Flavimaricola sp.
CCGCTGTTCATCCTGATGGGTGTTTTCGTCACCCACGCGGACCTATCCAAGAAGCTGTACGACGGGATGTTCGCAATGATGGGCCATTGGCGCGGCGGCTTGGCGCAAGCAACCATCGGGGCTTGCGCGATGTTTGGCGCGATTTGCGGCTCATCGCTGGCCACCGCTGCAACCATGACGCGAGTCGCCATGCCGCAGATGCGCGCACGCGGCTATGACGATGGCTTAGCGACGGGCGCAATTGCGGCAGGTGGGACGCTTGGTATCTTGATCCCGCCCTCCATTATCTTGCTGATCTACGGCATCCTCACGGGCACCTCGATTGGCAAATTGTTCATCGCAGGCCTGATCCCCGGCTTGATCGGAACCGCCTTCTATCTTGGCGCCGTGCGCTATTCCGTCTGGCGCAACCCTGACGCGGCCCCCTCGGCACAGAAAGCGCCGATGGCCACCCGCCTACGCCAGCTTGGCGCAATTTGGCAGGTTGCACTGCTGTTTGGCTTAGTGCTGGGTGGCATCTACACGGGCTGGTTTTCCACAATCGAGGCCGCAGCCGTCGGCGCATTCGGGGGCCTGCTTGCCGCCGTGATCCGCCACCGCTCGGTCAAGTTCCTGCCCGCCGCCTTGGAAGACGCGGCCAAGACCACGGCAATGATATTCCTGATCATCGTCGGCACCGCCGCCTTCAACGCCTTTATCGAGCGTACGCATTTGCCGACCATGATCGTAGGCTTCGTCGCTGACACCGGCCTGTCCCCCATGGGCGTGCTGATTGTGCTGATGCTGATCTACCTCGCACTTGGCTGCGTGATGGATGGGCTGTCGGTCATCTTCGTGACCATCCCGATTGTGTTTCCACTGATCCAATCGCTTGGCATTGATCCGGTTTGGTTTGGCATCTTGCTGGTCTGCGCGACCGAGATCGGCTTGATCACACCGCCCGTGGGCATGAACCTGTTCATCATCAAAGGACTGACCAAGGACATCAACATCAAGACGATCTGGAAAGGCGTCACGCCCTTTATTGTGGCAGACATCGCGCGGCTGGCGGTCTTGTTGGCCTTCCCGATGCTAACACTCTACCTGACATTAGAGGTGCGTTAAGGCGCATACCCAAGTGCCGTCGACAAATCGCTGCTGGCCGCACGCAAACGATGCGCCAGCGTCCCATCCAAGCTGTCATCAAACGCGTCAATCCAGCCCAACGTCGTCATGGAAAACGCAAGCCGCCCGTCACGGTCAAACACAGGCGCGCTCAGGGCAGAGATACGTGGCAGAAGGTCGCCGTGAACATGGCCCAAGCCCGCAGCTTTCGTGGCCTCTTTGATCGCCTGCGCATCAGCGCCTGCATCGCTCGATAAGAACTCCGCAGTTGTTTGATCCGTCAGCCACGTCAAAAACACATGCCCTGTCGCCGACCCTATTAGCGGCATTGTCAGACCTGCGCGTATCTCAACGGTGACAGGTTGAAAGCCTTCAAAGTACCGAATGATCGTCGCACCGTGACTGCCCCAGAGCGCGATAAACGTCGCCTCTCCCGTTTCATCACGTAGCGCGCGTGCGGCTTGAACTGCACGCTCGACAGGTTCAAGCCTCCTTAGGGCAGCTAGGCCCAATTGCAGCGTAAATACCCCCAACTCATACCGCCCATCAGGTCGCTGCGCGATAGCGCCAGACCGGGTGAGTGAAACCAAATAGTGATGTACCTGCGACGGCGTCATCCCAGTTGCCTCGGAAATATCCTTCACACCTAACGGCTGCTCAGACTCCTCAAATACGCGCAGCAGATCAAAGGCGCGATCTACGGATTGCACGCCCTTGCGGTCATCCACTGTTGGCGCGTTCTGTTCTTGCGATGTGGTCAGCTTGTTCATGGACAATGTAACTTTCGTTGAAACCTGACAGTCAAAACGACTAAACGATTGGTAGCAGCGCGCACATTTCTTGGAAAGGGAGATGGTTTGCCGGGCGGTTTTTAACAATCCAGATGGCTGCTTTGGTCTGTATTTCGGACATTGGTACATCTTGCAGCATCCGGTACTTTGGGCTCAAACCTGCCATTCACTACAGATGCGAAAATCCGGCCTTGCGCTAGAGGAAACCCCAGCCGAACTTCACCCTCTCAATCCTGCTGATACACCAACCAATCGGTCACGGCCTGCCGCACCGTCTGTGTCCCCTGCGCGCGGGCCTCATCGATCACCCGGCGCACCTCATCAAGGTTTACCCGCCGCAACAGGTGTTTGACCGGCCCAATTGACGCCGGGCGCATCGACAGCGTCTCAAACCCAAGGGCCGCCAAAACCAACGCCTCAATCGGCCGCCCGGCATCTTCGCCACAAAACGACAACGGCGTCCCCGCCTTGGCACAGCGGGCCACAATCAGCTCCAGAAAAGCGACGAAACTGCTATCAAGCGTGTCATACCGCCGCCGCACACGCTCGTTTTCGCGGTCTGCGGCAAAGAAAAACTGCTTAAGGTCATTGCCCCCCACCGAGACAAAATCCACATCCTCAAAAAACTGATCCGGCGCAAAAACCAACGACGGCGTCTCCAGCATCGCACCCACCTCATGGGTCGCGGGCAGGGGGTGCCCCAATCGCCGCTCACGCTCCATGGCCTTTTCAAACTCCGCACGCGCATCTGCAAACTCGCGCGCATCGGCAATAAACGGAAACATCACCCGTAGCGGCCGCCCCGCCGCCCCGCGGATCAACGCCTGCAACTGCATCCGCAAAACACCCGGTTTATCAAGCCCCACACGGATCGCCCGCCACCCCATCGCCGGGTTCGGCTCGTCGTTGGGCTTCATATAAGACAGCACCTTGTCCGACCCGATATCAAGCGTGCGAAAATTCACCAGCTTGCCCTTGGCGCTGTCCATCACGCGGGCATAAAGCGCCGAAAGCTCCGAGCGTTGCGGCATCTTATTGCGCACCAAAAACTGAAGCTCGGTCCGAAACAGGCCCACACCCTCGGCGCCGCTGTTCTCAAGCGACGGCAAATCCGCCAACAATCCCGCATTCATCTGCAACGACGTCACCGCGCCACACTTGGAAATCGCAGGCTCCGAACGGATCGAGGCATAGCGCTCTTGCGCCCGCGCCTGCATCGCAATCTTATCGGCAAACGCGGTCTGCACCGTATCCTCGGGGCGCAAATGCGCGATCCCTTGATCCCCATCAAGCAAAATACGGTCCCCATTGAGGGCCTCGTTCACAATGCCTGCAGCACGGATCACCAAGGGTATGGCCCAGGCCCGCGCCACAATCGCCGCATGCGATCCAACCGAGCCTTCCTCAAGGATGATCCCCTTCAAAACCTTACCGTATTCCAACAATTCGCCCGGCCCAATCGTCTTGGCCACAAGGATCGGATTATCCGGCAACTCGCCGTTATCCGCCCCTTGCCCGGTCAAAAGCCGCAGCAAACGGTTCGACAGATCATCCAAATCATTCGCCCGTTCGCGCATATAGGGGTCTTTGGATTGCATCATCCGGCTGCGCGCCATCGATTGCTCTTTCTCCACCGCGGCCTCCGCCGACAGGCCGTTCTCCACGTCGGCCTCCATCCGGCGCACCCAACTGCGCGAACGTGCAAACATCCGGTAGGTCTCCAAAACCTCCGCCTGCTCACCCATCGCGTCATTGTCGTCCAACAACGCGTCAATCGAGGCCTGCAATTGCGCCACGCCGTCGCGCAACCGCTCTAACTCAACATCCGGGTCATCCGAAATCGGATTGGTCACCACCACGCGCGGCTCGTGCAAATACACCGTGCCCTGCGCCGCCCCCTCTTGGCCGATCAGGCCGCGAAACATCGCAGGCCGCTGGTGAAGAGCAGACAGCGCCGCCCCTTCGCCCACAAACGCGCCAAGCTCGGCCATTTCGGCCAAAACCATCGCCACAACCTCAAGCGCGTAAACCTCATCGGTGGTGTACCGGCGCTCCTCGCGCGATTGCACCACCAAAACACCCATTGCTTGGCCCAATCGCTGGATCGGCACACCGCAAAACGAGACAAACTTTTCTTCGCCGGTCTCGGGCATATACCGAAATCCTGCGCGGGCAGGGGCGTTGGCGGCGTTAATCACCTCGCCGCGTTCGGCCGTGCGCCCGACCAAACCCTCCCCAAGGCGCAGGCGCGTTTGGTGCACCGCCTCGGTGGCCAACCCTTCGGTGGCACAAAGCTCAAGCGTTTCGGCATCTCGGAAAAGATAGATCGAACAAACCTCGGTTTGCATCGATGTCGCAATAATCTGCACCACATGGTCCAGACGTGCCTGCCCGGCACTGTCCTCGGCCAAAGCACTGCGCAGTCGCCCAAGCAGCTTTCGGCTTTCGGTCTCAATTCTCTGAGGCATATTGTTCCCTCACCGGTGGTGGCGTCCACTTTGTTTTAAAGTGGCATAGTCCAAGCGATCAAGAAAGGGAAAGGGTAAGGGGGCCTGACGACGGCACCCCTACCAATGTTTGAAGAGCGTGTGTTGCTCACAAATGAACACACGGGCTCCAGAATTTAGGTCGTTCTGGCACCATGGCCAAACTCGCGGTGCCAATTGGCCCGCTTGCGCTGGCGGCGCAATGTGCGCACAGTTTTGCGTGCGGCACGTACGGCATAAATCGCCACAACCACACCCGCAATTGCCATGGTCGACAGCGCGAGGGCCGTCGCAAATATTTCTATGACTTCGTGTCCTGTCATTTCAAATCCTACTCAAGAAGTGAGCCTTATTTTAGCTCTTGAGTGTAAACTAAGGATGAACGGCTCATCGCGCTAGATATTTTTGGCGCTTTATCCCGAATGTTGCCGGGGGCCGCCCACAATGGGCCCCACACCAAAGCCCTCAGGCCCCATGGGCCGCTTGGCAGACCGCATATTATGCAGGGCACGCACCACCGAATTCAGGACATAAATCGCCCCCAAAATGGCCGAGGTCCCAAGCGCGCAAACCGCCAAAGTTGCTATAAAAACCTCAGTAATCGCAGCAGAAGTCCAGTCCATGTGTCATCTCCTCTAGCAGCAAGGGAAAAATGACTGTCGACCACCACCTAACCCCGCTCTGCCGCCAAAAATGAGGCGCTCGGGCTAAGTGCGCCGAAACAAGCGGAAATTTGCTGGTGTGCGGTTTTTGATACGCTGAAAGCCGCTGTTTGGGGGGCTTTAGAGCGCGGAGTTTAGAAAATGATGCAGGGATATGAACTGTAGAGGCCAAGTTCGTGCCAGTCCGGCGTCACCTGGCTCACCCAAACGAAATATTCGTTGCCGGCCCCATAGCATCCGCCGGAAAAAAAATAATTATTAACGATAGCATCACCAAAGGTATGATAGGTCGTCGCGTTTACGAACCAAATCAAAATCGCTGGAACAAGAGCCAAATAAATTGCTCTCGATTTAACCAGCTTGGGTGCATCCCTATTCCGCCCCACAACCCACCGAAGACTGTCCCACCAAACAATCCTACCGTCGCTGGCCTTCATCTTTAGGAGATAGGCCAGCTCAACGGTTAGGGCGCAAACAGCGAACATGACGAGAAAGGTAGTGG
>JALZWD010000411.1 GCA_023300365.1 Flavimaricola sp.
ATATGTGCCAAAATCAATATCGAGCAATGCGCCTTGGGCCCCTTCAAACAAGATACGCTTGCCGGCGCGGCGCTTTTCTTCGAGCACCTTCCAAACCGGGGCCGCATATTTGAGGATCTGTGGGGCAATCTCGCGCAGCTGTTTGAGGAGTGCGTCGCGGTCAATCGGCTCGAGGCCGAGACCGTTGCGCAGTGCGTTGTGGTGGACAAGTGCGCGATCAACGCGCAACTCGAGTGTCGCGTCATCGGCCAAATCGGCCACGCGGATCACCCGGCGGCCCACCTTGTCTTCGTAGGCCGGGCCAATGCCGCGGCCCGTGGTGCCGATCTTGGCGACGGAATTTTGCCCTTCGCGGGCGCGGTCCAATTCGCCGTGGAATGGCAAGATAAGCGGGGTGTTTTCCGCAACCATCAGGTTTTCGGGCGAGATATCGACGCCTTGGGCCCGGATCGTCTCAATTTCTTTGATCAGGTGCCATGGATCGAGCACCACACCGTTGCCGATCACAGAAAGCTTGCCGCCGCGCACAACGCCCGAGGGCAGCGCGTGGAGTTTGTAGACCTCTTTATCAATGACCAGCGTGTGGCCCGCGTTATGCCCACCTTGAAAACGCGCGACAATATCAGCCCGTTCAGAGAGCCAATCGACAATCTTGCCTTTGCCTTCGTCGCCCCATTGTGCGCCAACCACCACTACATTCGCCATCTGCTGCTGTCCTTTTGCGATGCAAACCCGCTGCGGTATAGCCGTGCTTGGCAGGGGCCGAAACCGCAAAATGTCTTAGAGGGCACGCAGGCGGGCGATTTCGGTCGGGTTCCCTAGACACGCAGGCCCCAGTTGCGCATATGTTCGCGCAAAGCGCAGCAAAAGAGAGTGTGTGTCGATGGGGTTTGTATACAGATGGATCGCGGCCTTTGTGTTGCTGGCGGCAACATATAATCCCACCGAATGGAACTTTGTGCGGTGGAGCGCGGCGAATGTGTCGACGCAATTGCCCCTGACGGTGTTGTTTGGTCTGCTGTTGTCGATTGGCTATATTATCTATTTGCGGGCGACGTTTCGATCGATTGGCGCGTTTGGCATACTTTTGTTGCTTGCGGTTGTGGGCACGTTTGCATGGGTTTTGTGGGACCAAGGGTTTATCAATTTTGAGAACCCCACATTAAACACATGGGCCGGGATCGCGGTTTTGGCGGCGGTATTGGCAATTGGGCTTGGTTGGTCGCTGGTGCGACGCCGTTTGTCTGGGCAGGCGGATGTGGATGATGTGGATGCCTGAAATCGCGCGATCATGCATGGAACAGGGGTTGCGGCAGGGGCGCGGGACTTTTAGATAGCTTTTGTTCAACCTCGCCGTCGTGGCCTTGTTTGTCCAAACCTCTGCGCGCCTTGAAAGGCTGACCTATGAATTATGAGAACGTCGTCCTTGTTGTCCATCTGATCCTTGCCCTAGGCCTGATCGGGGTGGTGTTGTTACAGCGCTCGGAAGGTGGCGGTCTTGGGATCGGCGGAGGGGGTGGCGCCTCGACGGGGCGGGCCCCGGCAAGTGCGATGAGCAAAGTCACATGGGGTCTGGCGATTGCATTCATCTGCACCTCGATTGCATTGACGATCATTGCCGCCAACAATGCCAGCGGCTCGTCGGTATTGGACCGCATTATTGATGCGCCCGTCTCAGACGCCCCTGACAGCCCCGCGATTGGCGGCGATCTTTTGCCCCCGATTGAGGGCGAAGGTGGTTTGGTAATTCCACAGGCCGACTAGGCGGTTTGCGACATGTAAGGCGCGGCACACTTTCGCGCCTTACCCCAATCATTGGCGGCACGTTCGTCGAAATCCACATTATATAGCGTCGCACGGTTGCGAAGGGCCCCCGAATCCGGGTATCCTCTAATCCCGTGGCACTGCGTTGGTTCACCCAACCGCGGCGCATTTTTTATCGCTTGTCGCGGGGGACATTCACATGGCTCGATATATCTTTATCACAGGCGGCGTTGTCTCTTCGCTTGGGAAGGGCTTGGCCTCGGCGGCCCTTGGTGCCCTGCTTCAGGCGCGTGGATATACGGTGCGTTTGCGCAAGCTTGACCCCTATCTTAACGTCGATCCCGGCACGATGTCGCCGTTTGAACATGGCGAGGTTTTCGTCACCGATGACGGCGCCGAGACCGACCTCGACCTTGGCCACTATGAGCGGTTTACCGGGGTTGCCGCGCGGATGACGGATAGTGTGTCCTCGGGGCGGATTTATTCCAACGTTCTCGAAAAAGAGCGGCGTGGCGATTATCTTGGCAAAACGATCCAAGTCATTCCGCATGTGACCAATGAGATCAAAGATTTCATCGGCGTTGGCGATGACGAAGTGGACTTTATGCTGTGTGAGATCGGCGGCACGGTGGGCGATATCGAAGGCCTGCCGTTCTTTGAGGCGATCCGGCAATTTGCCCATGACCGTCCGCGCGGCGAATGTATTTTCATGCACCTAACATTGCTGCCCTATTTGGCAGCGTCGGGCGAGCTGAAGACCAAACCAACACAACACAGCGTCAAGGAATTGCGCGCCATTGGTATCGCGCCCGATGTATTGGTGTGCCGTTCCGAACATCCGATCCCCGACAAAGAGCGCGCCAAAATCGGCCTGTTTTGTAACGTACCCACCGAGGCGGTGATCGCGGCCTATGACCTTAAATCAATCTACGAAGCGCCGCTGGCCTATCACGCCCAAGGGCTTGATCGTGCGGTGCTTGAGGCCTTTGGCATCAAAGACGCCCCTGCCCCGACGCTCACCCGTTGGACGGATGTGATGGAAGGGCTCGAACATGCCGAGGGCGAAGTGCGTGTGGCCATTGTTGGGAAATACACCCAGCTTGAGGATGCCTATAAGTCGATCAAAGAGGCGCTAACGCATGGTGGCATGGCCAACCGCGTGCGCGTCAAGGTCGAATGGGTGGATGCCGAGCTGTTTGACCGCGAAGATGCAGCGCCGTTTTTGCAAGGGTATCACGCAATCCTTGTGCCCGGCGGATTTGGCGAACGCGGCACCGAAGGCAAGATCAAAGCGGCGCAATTCGCCCGCGAGCGTGGTGTGCCCTACCTTGGGATTTGCCTTGGCATGCAGATGGCGGTGATTGAGGCGGCACGTAATGTCGCCGGGATCACAACCGCCGGGTCAGAAGAATTTGACCATGAGGCCGG
>JALZWD010000412.1 GCA_023300365.1 Flavimaricola sp.
GGAGACATGATCCGAGAGCGCCATCTGGATGATGTCTGAGATGTGGTGTGGGGGGAGTGGTGGCGCTTTGGACATGATGGAGAGGTAGGTGGGGAGGTCAGGAAGGCAAGCCGTCTGACGTTGGCTCATGGTTTGGGTGACGCATGTGATGAAAAATCATTGTCAAAGAAGGCCCCCCAAAGACGCTATGGATGGGGGCTCGGGATCCAACTGTGGCGGTCTTGCACAGATAGTCTTGGGGGAAGGGGCGGTGTTGCGTGAGGTGTTGGTGTTTTAGACCCTATCGCGGCAGAGCGCTTGGCAGAGGCAGTGGACGCCGCCGCCGCCAAGGGTGAACATCGACATGTCGGGGTCGTAGACCGTGAAGCCAAGGGCGCGCATTTTTGCGTTAAGCTCGGTGGCGCCGGACATGGAGAGCACTTTGTCGTTGCCCAAGGCCACGAGATTGACCCCGAGGTTTTTTGCTTCGGCGTAGGGGACATCGACGAAATCAAAGCCCCATGTGCGCAGCTGGTCGACGACCCAAGGCTCAAGCGCGTCGAGGCAGGCGACGAGGAGTTTTTCGGCGAGAGGGACGACAAGGCCATCCATGTGGACAAACTCGCGCGAGATTGGCGCGGTGACGGCCTCCCAACCCTCGTTGCGGACCCAGTCGGCCACCTGTTCGGAGCCCGCCTGTTCGGAGCGTTCGCCGCAGTAGCCGATGAGGACGCGGCCCGGTTCAAGGATCACGAAATCGCCGCCCTCGAAGTGGCCGGCGGTGGCGAATTTCCAGATTGGGATGTTGTTGGATTGGTAAAACTGGATGGCTGTGACGTAATCGGCGCGGCGTACCTTGAGCTGCATGTGGCAGATCAGGGCACCCCAAGGTGTCATGGCGGAGCTGTCGCGGGCGAAAAAGTTGCGGTGCAGGACCGGGTCGGGGTCGAGGTAGTGGCATGTGACGCCGTTTTCTTCGTAGATCGAGACCATTTCGGCGTGTTGGGCCATGGCGGTTTGCAGATCGAATTTTGCCCCGGTCATATGGGCATTGGCCAAGGTGCGGCCGATCAGGGGGCCGGCCTCGACCCACCGGTAGAATTCGGGTTTGCCAAGCAGCACTTGGCGCAGGGGGGCGTAGTCGTTGTTGATGCCCCAGTTTGGATTGGTCATGATGGCCCCCTTGGTGATGTGTGACGCGCCAGTGCAGCACGGAATGGGATATGGATCAATGATTTTGGGACGTGTGTAGATGGACCAGCGGTTGGCATTGGTGGCGCTTGTGGTGGCCGATTATGACGCGGCGATTGCGTTTTATGTGGATGTGTTGGGGTTTGAGTTGGTGGAGGACACCTATCAGCCCGAGCAGGACAAGCGTTGGGTGGTGGTGCGGCCCCGTGGGGCGGGGAATGCGGCGGTCCTGTTGGCGCGGGCATCCACGCCGGAGCAAGAGCGATTTGTGGGCGATCAGGCGGGGGGGCGCGTGATGATGTTTTTGCAGACGGATGATTTTTGGCGGGATTACGAGGCCTATGTAGAGAAGGGCGTGCGGTTTGTGCGCGGGCCGCAGACCCATGCGTATGGCACGGTTGCGGTGTTTGAGGATCTTTATGGGACGCGGTGGGATTTGGTGTGTTTGCGTAAATGAGTGGTGATTGCCGATCGTTTAGAAACAATTTGTTCAGAATTTTCCCCTTAGGCGACTGTGCGACTCAGTTTACCCAGAGGTTTGTTATGTACGGCCCAATGGTTGGGCCATTGAGGGATTTTGTTATGTTGATGACGCACCCAAGCGCGCCCAAAACGATGCAGTTTGGCGTTCACCTGATGATTGATGGATATATGGCCGACCCAGAGGCGCTGGCGGATGCTGATGCGCTTGAGGCGCTGTTGGCGAAATTGCCGGGCGAGATGGGCATGTATGCGATTTGCGAACCGACCGTTGTGTCGGTGGGGCCGAATTGTGAGAAGGACCCGGGCGGATTGTCGGGGTTTATCATGATCGCCGAGAGCCACATTAGTTTTCACACATTTCCGGGCCGTCGGTTTGTGACGATTGATTTGTATACCTGTCAGAATGACCTTGATCGGGACGGTGTGGCCAAGCGTTTGATGGAGGCGTTTTCGATTGAGGACGCGGATATCTATGTGCAAGAGCGCGGCATTCGGTATCCGGCCGAGAACCTTGCCGAGGCGGTTTCGGGCGCCTAGCGCAAGTCGGATTGGTGGCGTGAGGCGCGATGCGCCTTGGGCCCTGTGACGATTGTCGTCCAGAGTGTGATCTTAGATGCGGTTGACTTGGACGTCGGCGTTGGACAGCTCGTGGGCCGCGACGCCTTGGAGGCGGAACAGTGCCTTGCCGTTGACGCGCACGAATGTATCGCCGTCGCCGCTGTCTTCGATGGCGATTTTGGGTGTTAGGGGGCCAAAGCCGAGGTTGGCTTCGAGGCGGTCAAGGCCGGGGATATAGTCGGCCACAGTGATGGGTTTGAGGCGCAGCGAGCTGCGGTCGAAGCCGTTCCAGACGAAAAGGTCGGCGTCGGCTTTGGGGCTTAGCTGTGCGGGGCCATTGCTTTTGGGTTTGGCGTCGAGCATCCAATCGATCCCTGTGATGACATTTGACGCGGGCTCTTGGGAGGGGGCGTCGATCAATGTCATGGGGGCAAAGATCACTTGGTTTGGGTTGAGCTTGACCAATCCTTTGAGGATGGCGACGACCTCGTTTCGGTAGATCACCTCGGTGTCTTGGCCGTTGGCGGTGCGCTGGGCTGTGACGATGTCGTGGTCGTAGGCCTCGGCGACGATGATGTGCACGCTTTCGTTTGGGGCGAGGTCTGAGATGACGACGGGGCCGTGGATCGTATCGATGCCGGGGGCCACGAAGACGGTGAAACTGTCGATATTATAGGCGTCAGGGAGCGTATCCCCATCGCGGTTTTGCAGACTTTGCGTTTTGGTATCGTGTCTTGCCATGTCTGAAGTCCCTATCTTGGTCCGAGCCGTCGTCGGCGCCCCGATGCCCGCGCGTGTTGCGCACGGTTTGGGGGTGTTCGGGATCAAAATTGCTGGGAAATGGGGCGGGTTCACGGCGAAAGGGCGGAAATAGGGTGTTTCTTGATGCGGGACAATCCTCGGGTGGGTGAGTTGATTACATATGAGTTGCGAAACAGGCAGCGCGAAAGCGCGCTGGTTGGGGCCGGTGACGTTGGGGTGGGCTGGAAGGCATGAAACCGAAAAAGTTGACGTTAGGTCATCGAGGTATTTTGCGATGTCGTGTGCTAGAGACGTCGCAGGGAAGAGTAATGAGTACCGGAAGGGCAGCGAGAGCGGCCCTTCTTTTTTTGTCTTGCTCCATGTCCTATGCGCCCTTACCACCGCGTCTGTAGTTGGGGAGAGCAGCATGGCCAAAACAATCGTGAATTCGTGGAATGAGTGGGATCCGCTGCGTCATGTGATCGTGGGGCGTGCGGATGATTGTCATATCCCGCCCGAAGAGCCAGCCTTGGACGCCAAAGTGCCCGAAGACAGCGATATGCGTGGCCAATGGGGGCGGCGCCCGCAAGAGACGATTGATCGGGCCAATGAGCTGCTTGATAATTTTGCGACGATGTTGGAGGCGCGTGGTGTGATCGTTGATCGGCCCACGTCGATTGACCATTCGGTGCCTGCCACGACCCCCGATTTTCATACCGAGAGCCAATTTGGCTGTATGCCGCCACGCGATGTCTTGTTGACCGTTGGATCAGAGATGCTTGAGGCGACGATGTCGTATCGGTGCCGTTGGTTTGAATATCTGAATTACCGCCCATTGATGCAGCGGTATTTCGATGAAGATCCGAACTTCCGCCATGAGAGCGCGCCCAAGCCGCGTTTGACCAATGAGGATTACCACCCCGATTACCTGAGCGATAAGATTGGTGTGGAAAAGCGTTTGAAGTGGGCGGAAGAGAAGTTTTTTGTGACCACCGAGGAAGAGCCGTTGTTTGATGCGGCGGATGTTTTGCGGTTTGGCCGTGATTTGGTGGTGCAGCACGGGTTTACCACCAACCTAAAAGGCATTGAGTGGCTGCGGCGGCATTACCCCGATCACCGTGTGCATACGGTGAATTTTCCCGGCGATCCCTATCCGATCCATATTGATGCGACCTTCACGCCCCTTAGGCCCGGTCTTATCCTGAACAACCCGCAGCGGCGTTTGCCCGAGGCGCAGCGCAAGATGTTTGAGGATAATGATTGGGAGATCGTGGATGCAGCCCAACCGGCGCATAACGCGCCGCCGCCGCTTTGTTATTCATCGACGTGGTTGTCGATGAATGTGTTGGTGCTTGATCCCAAGACCGTGTGTGTTGAGGCATCTGAGGTGTATCAGATGGAGCAGATGGATAAGCTGGGCATGGAAGTTGTGCCGGTGGATTTGCGCGACGCCTATGCCTTTGGTGGTGGTTTGCATTGCTGCACGGCGGATGTGAACCGCGCGGGCGGGTGCGAGGATTATTTTCCAAGCCTGAGCTAGGCCAAGACAGGTTGGCTTGTGCGCCTTAGCTGTGGGATTTTTGGAAGGCGGTTTGTGCCTCGGGGCTGGCCTCGGTTTGGTGCTTGGCCTTCCATTCGTTAAACGGCATGCCGTAGTAGGCCTCGCGGGCGTCTTCTTTGCTCATCTCGATGCCCTTGTCGGCGGCGGCCTCTTGCATCCAGCGCGACAGACAGTTGCGGCAAAACCCACCAAGGTTCATCAGATCGATGTTTTGCACATCGGGGCGATCTTGCATCAGGTGTTGTTGCAAGCGGCGGAATGCGGCGGCTTCGATTTCGAGGCGGGTTTGGTCGTCCATCGTCGTCTCTCCTTTACAGGCCACTTTGGGCCAGCACGTCTGACAAGATCGGGGCCAATCGTGCGCCCCATTTTGCTTGATCTTGGGGTGTTTCGATTAAATCGTTGCGCAGTTCGATCAGAACATTCGGCCGACCACTGTGCAAGGCATGTGCATCAATCGCGTCGCCGGGAAGATGGCCGAGATAGGGCTGGTTGTCACCAATGCATAGATCAGATTCTTGTGACAGCCGTGCGATCAATGCCTGAGCGAGGCGCGTATCAAGATGAGAATGCAGCACGCCGATGTGCCATGGGCGCGCAGGGCGGCCGCGCAATTGGGGCGTGAAGCTGTGGATGGCGGCGATGGCGGTATCGGCGCGGCGGGCGGCGAGGGCCTCGTAGGCGGCGTGGTAGGGGCGGTGCAAAAGATCGAGGCGTTTGGTGATGTCGTTTGCGCAAATGCCGCGATTGGCGGGGATGATTGTGCCATCGTAGAGCTGCATCACGAGGGTTGGATCGTCTTCGCCGCGGTTGGGATCAATGACCAGCCGCGAAAATTGCGAGGCGATGGCGGGGCTGTTGAGGGCCTCGGCGAGGGCGATTGTGACGCCGCGTGCGCCCGGATCAAAGGCGATGTGGCGCTCCATGTCAGCCGCGGGCAGGCCAAGATCGCCGCCATTGATCCAATCGGGCACATGGTTTGAGGCATGATCACATGTGATCAACCAGCGGCCGGGGCGGTCTTGTCCGATTATTTCGTAGGCGTTTTCTGGCATGATTAACTCTTGGTTTCGAACCATGTGATAGGGCAGTTGCCGGGAGAAGTGAATTGCGCAATAAGGGCCCCGAAGGCGCGTCGTTAGCGGTAACGGCCGCGAAATTAGGGCTGCACTGATCTGGCTGATTTGGTTTGGCCACGGCAACCGGATAGGACGAGGCAAAGAATGAAACGTGATCGCAATGTAAAGATCGTCGCAACACTGGGCCCTGCGTCGAGCACCTATGATGAGATACGCGGATTGTTTGAGGCCGGTGCGGATGTGTTTCGTTTGAACATGTCGCACGGCAGCCATCCCGAGATTGCCGAACGTCATGCGATCATCCGTAAAATCGAGGCAGATCTTGATACGCCGGTGTGCATTTTGGCCGACCTTCAGGGGCCCAAGCTTCGGGTTGGTGTTTTTGCCAATGACGAGGGTGAGGAGCTTGAGGTGGGCGCGTCGTTCCGGCTTGATTTGGATGATGCGCCGGGGGATGCGACGCGTGTGCAATTGCCGCACCGCGAGATTTTTGACGCCCTTGAGCCGGGGGCGCGTTTGTTGGTGAACGACGGTAAGATCAAGTTGCGCGTTAAGGACTGCGGTGCGGATTTTGCCGATTGTTCTGTTTTGGTGGGTGGCACGATCAGCAACCGCAAGGGCGTGAATGTGCCGGATGTGGTTTTGCCACTGGCGGCGTTGTCCGACAAAGACCGCGCGGATTTGGCGTTTGTGTGTGATCTTGGGGTTGATTGGTTGGCGTTGTCCTTTGTTCAGCGACCCGCAGACGTTGAAGAGGCGCGCAAGCTTACTGCGGGGCGGGCGGCGATTTTGTCGAAGATCGAAAAGCCAGCCGCGGTGGCCGCGTTTAACGAGATTTTGGCCGTATCTGATGGGATCATGGTGGCGCGGGGCGACCTGGGTGTGGAATTGCCGGTGCAAAACGTACCGCCAATTCAAAAGCGCCTTGTTCGGCGGTGCCGCGAGGTTGGCAAACCTGTGATTGTGGCGACACAGATGCTTGAGAGCATGATCGACAGCCCGATGCCCACGCGCGCCGAGGTGTCGGATGTGGCGACGGCGATTTATGAAGGCGCGGATGCGATTATGTTGTCGGCCGAAAGTGCGGCAGGGTCGTTCCCGATTGAGGCCGTGCAGACCATGGATAACGTGGCGACCGAAGTTGAGGCCGATCCGACGTATCGTGAAATCATCGAGGCCTCGCGGAAAGCCGGGCGGACGACCGTGGCAGATGGGATCGTGGCCGCGGCGCGGGAGATCGCCGAGACCACGGATGTGGCGGCGATTTGCTGTTTCTCGCAGAGCGGCACGACGGCCTTGCTGGTGGCGCGTGAACGTCCGCGGGTGCCGATTATTGCGCTGACGTCACAGCGTGAGACCGCGCGGCGTCTGAGCCTGTCTTGGGGCTGTAACTGTGTGGTGACCGGAACGGTTGATCGATTTAAGCATGCGGTTATTGCCGCCGTTCGGGCCGCGCGGGCCGAGCGCGTTGCCACGCCGGATGATATGGTTGTGGTGACGGCGGGTGTGCCATTTAACACTGCGGGTACAACAAATATCTTGCGTGTTGCGCCGTGTGACGAGAGCAAGATTGTGCCAGCCGACCCGGAGCTTTAGTGTCTTAGACATTACTAGACCGGAGGTAGCACTATGGATGCCGACCTGTTTTTTGTTATTGGTGTGCTGGTGGTGGGGTTTTCTGTTCCCGCGATTATCAGCGCGTTTTCTGAGGGGCGCGCCCCCCGCGCCGCGGCCATCATGATTATGATTGGCGGCGGTATGTTGGGGATAGCCGTTCTTAATAAACCCAGCGGTTACAGCATTGGCGATACACCAGAAGTGTTTAGCCGGGTTGTTGGCAAATACATAAACTAGGGCGTGCGCCGCTAGGCCCCGAAAGGGACCAAGCGGCGTTTGTCTTCGTCCCACAAGTTGAGGCGCGCGCACTGGAGGCTTGAGGCCAATGTCAGGCGGCTGGTTTCCACAAGCTCTGCGTGATCGCGCAATACTTCTGTTAGGCGGTAGAAGGGGATGCGGCTGTAGAGGTGGTGGACGTGGTGGATGCCGATGTTGGCGGTGAGCCAGCGCAAGACCACAGGCAGATCGTAATGTGACGAGCCGTGCAATGCCGCCTCGTGGACCTGCCAATTATCGGCGCCTTCCCAATGGGTGGTTTCGAATTGGTGCTGTACGTAAAACAACCAAACGCCGACGGATGCGGCGACAATGCTTGATGGCAAGAAGACCAACAGCAATGCAGGCCAGCCGCCAAAATAGAGGATTGCGGTGATGACGAGGGCAATTCCGATGTTGGTGCCCATCGCGCTTACCCAATAGCGCGCGCCGTTCATCATGCCAAAGGGCAGACGGTTGCACAGCAAAAAGATATAGCTTGGGCCAAGGCCGAACATCACCAATGGGTGACGGTAAAGGCGGTATTTCAGGCGGCCCATCCGGTCGAGGGCGTTGTATTCGGCCACGGTGAGTGTGTTGATATCGCCCAAGCCGCGATGATCGAGATCGCCAGCGTGGCTGTGGTGAATGGCATGGGCGCGGGCCCAAACATCATAGGGGGTGAGCGTGAGGATCCCCAGCGCGCGGCCTGTCCAATCACTGACCTGACGGTTTTTGAAGAAGGAGCCGTGGCCACAATCGTGTTGGATGGCAAACAGGCGCAGCAGGAACATGCCATTGACCGCCGAGATCAAAAAGGCGCCGATATAGCTGTGGGGGGCGACCCAACAGGCCAAGGCCCACAGGGCGATAAAGGGCGTGAGCGTGACGGCCACTTCGAACCAGCTTCGTGCGGTGCTTGGGTCGCGGTATTTGCGCAGGATGTTTATCCAATCGCGCGCGTGCTGTTCCGCTTGGATTGGGTCTGCTTCCGAAACGGGTACGGTGGTTTGGAATGTCATGCGCAGCCTTTGTATCGATGTGTCCCGCGCCACTTGGGCCGCGGTCGTTTAGGAGACAGTGTAGGAGCAAGGCGTTAAGGGAAACCTCAAACTTACACGATTTCGCGAGGGTGGGATTTATGATTCACCTTGGCATGGCGGTTTTTGCCTTTGATGGGTGGTGAAGCCTTTATTTTATTGATGTCACGGCCATTTGAAGGGTTTGTTTGGCATTTGTCGTTTTTTTTAAAATTTTGGCGGCGAAGTCGGAAAATCTGTGGATTTTTAGTCTTGGGCCCAAGGATGCGAGGATCGTGTCCGTCATATCCGTAGAAAATAACCCAAATGAGGATGATATGACCCGATTTTATGCAGCGACCGCGATTGTTCTTGTGGCAGGTCTGCCCGCCTTTGCCGAGAGTATTCAAGCCCAAAGCGAAATCACCCAAGCCACGGTATTCTTGCAAGGGGCGGCTGTGGTGCGCAGCGTCGCGTTTGATGTGGCGGCCGGGCAGCACAGTATCATTATTGACGATTTGCCGATGCAATTTGATGCTTCGACCCTGCGTGTGACGGGCGGCGGGGATGCGGCGTTTGAGATTGTGTCGGTGGATCACCGGATCACACGTTTGCCGCCGCAAGATCCGCGCGAAACCGAGCAATACCGCACGATTGCCGCCGAGATTGAGGCGCTTGAGGCGCAGATGGATGATGTTGGGTTTGCGCGGCGTGGTGTGATGACGCGGATTGAGGTGGCCGATGGGCGTTTGCGGATGGTTGAGGCCCTTATGACGCGCGAACCGCAGGAGATGGTGGATGGGGTTGAGCGCGGGGCGGACCCACAAGATTGGGCCGCGACGATTGAGGTTTTGGCCGCACAGATGGACATTGCGTTGACCGCGCGATTGGACGCGCAAGCAGACCTGCGCCCGTTTGATGCGCAGATTGAAGAATTGCGGGCGGATATTGTGGAAAAGCAGCAAGAGCTTGCGGCGGTGCAATTGCCGGCCCGCGAGCGATCTGTGGCGACGATTGAGATTGTGGCGGATGGTGATGTGAGCGGGGAATTGGATCTGAGTTACCGGGTGCATCACGCGGGCTGGGAGCCGGTGTATGATTTGCGGTTGTTGCAGGGGGAAGAGGCGGTTTTGGATGTGGAGCGGCATGCGCGGATTTGGCAAGGCACGGGGGAGGCCTGGGAGGATGTGGCGGTGACGTTATCAACCGCACGTCCGTCGGGACGCATGGCCGCGCCGCACATGCAGGCGCAAATTGCAGGCCTTCGGCGGGAAGACACGGTCGTGTTGGCTCGGCCACAGGCGCAATCGGTGGCAGAGCCTGCGGCGCGGATGGAGGTTGATTTCGCGGGGTCGCCGACGTTGGGGTTTAATGATGTCCCTGCGGCGTTGGCCCAAGCGCAGAGTGTGACGCACGGTCAGACCGTGACGTATGTTTTGCCCACGCTGACGGATGTGGATGGCGATGGCACCGTGCGGCAGACGGCCATTGATGCGCGTGCGATGGCGGTGACCGCGCAGGCCCGTTCGGCACCGCGTTTGGACCCTCATGCCTATTTATATGCGGCGTTGGAAAACAGCTTTGCCGGGCCAATCTTGCCGGGGCGGGCGTCGATTTATGTGGACGGCGCATTCATGGGCGAGGCCGGATTGCCGTTGGTGGCGGCGGGCGAGGAGGTGGTCCTGCCGTTTGGTGCGATTGACGGGATATTGATATCGAGTGAAATTTTGGACCGACAGAATGGTGACTATGGGCTGTTGTCGACGACAAATACGCGGCTGGAGGCCTATGGTTTGCATGCCCAAAGCGTGTTGGAGTACGGCATCGCGGTGACGATTTATGATGGGGCGCCTGTGTCGGAGGATGAAGACCTTGAGATCGAGGTGACATCGAGTGTTGCGCCCACCCAGCGTGATGTAGATGGGGCGCGGGGTGTTGTGGCGTGGACGTTTGATTTGGCGCCGGGTGCGCAATGGGATGTTCAGTTTGGGTATGAGATGTCGTGGCCCGGCGCGGCGCAGGTGCTTTTGCAGTAACCTCCGTTGGCATTGAAGAAGGTGTGTGTCGCGGCCGGTGCATTGTCTGGCCGTGGCAAAATTTTGGTA
>JALZWD010000413.1 GCA_023300365.1 Flavimaricola sp.
GGCGCGGTTTTCGGGGCCTGAAAGGCTGAATTTATCGCGGGTCAGGACCAGCCATCCCGACAGCGTCAGCGCAATAGCTTGGAACGCGAGGAGGCCGTAGATCCGCCAGTCGGAGGGGCCAAGGGGGAGGATGGCCCAGAGCGCAAACACGGCGGCACCGGCGATGACAAATGCCTTGGCCCAGCGGGGCGCGTGACGGCGCAACAGCCCTTCGGTGAGGATCAAAACAGCCACGGGGATCAGCGCCGCGGCAATCAGCATGATCACGTAAAACAGGCCCACGCCCGTGAGGATGGCAAGCGCGCGACATGCGAAAAGCGTGAGGGTGACGCGGATGCCAAACAAAAAGCGACGGTTGAGCGGCTCCCATGCGCCGCGCCCTTTGATCGTGCTGTGCAAGGTGAGGAGACCCACCACCGCGGCGAGTGCGAGGAAGAGATCGGCCAGCATGGGGGCTGCGGAAATCATGCGGCGAGCTTTTGCAAAAAGCGGCGCACGACGGGGCGCATCAGGGCCGCGAGCCAGGCGGGTTTGGGGCGTTCGACGCGGGCGGCGTAGGGATTGAAGAAGTAGCCGCGATTGTCGGCGCCGCGCGGACGTTTGAGGACCGCGTTGACGACCTCGTAGGCCATCAGCTGTCCTGTGGTGATGACCATCGGAGCAAATGACATACGGCTTGATTTGCCTGTGACGACGTCACCAACCAAGTCGAGATCAATATATTTGCGTGAAGAAGAGTTGATAACCACATGTTCTGCCTCGCAAAAGAAAGCTTGGGCACGATGATCTTGGGTGAGAGCATCCCACGCGATATTTTGCGTCGGATAGCCGAGGCGTTCTTCGTGAGGTGTGTCCGTGGCGGCCGTCACGTAGACCGATGGCAGCGGCGAGGCGTAGGCGTCGATCACGGATTTTCCGGCGGTTTGGGCCGTGCGGTAAAGCAAGAGCGAGGCCCCAAGATCATCCGTACCGTTGACCACGACGGCGCTTTGGTCTGTGGCTGCTTGGACATGTTGGGGCCAATCATCGTGGTAGACGGTGATCTTAAGCTCGGGGTTGATCCGCAGCAGGATATCGCGGGTTGCCTCGGCCTTGTGTTGGTCGATGGTTTGGGCAAAGCAGAACACCTGACGATTGAGGTTTGAGACCTCAAATTCATCGATATCAGCGATGATGAGGTGCCCAACCCCGATCCGTGCAAGCGCCAGCAGGCAAGCCCCGCCCATGCCGCCCGTGCCACAGACAAAGACGGTGGCGTCCCGCAAGGCATCCTGCTCGGTCTGTGTCACAAAACCGATATTGCGGCGGGTCATTTCGCTATAGCTAAACATTCTCAATCACTTTTTCGATTTCGATGGCCGCAGGATCGACCAATCCTTGCCCGCATCCATCCAGTGTACAACCGGCAATATGATGCAATTTACCGCCGCCATGCAGCCGACGAACAAGATCCCCAAGATTGCGGATTTGGGCACGTCGCGGGAAAGATAGCGGCGCGTGGCGGCCATATCCATTTGGCCCAATTGAATGACATCATCGCCGCGGTCGTAGTCAAGCGCGGCGGCGCAGAAATCGTTGAACTGGGGGTCGCGGTGTTTTGGGGCCTGTTCCCATGTTTTCTTGAGGTCGTCAGAGCCGCCTGTGTAGGCGTTGGTGATGACAAACCGGGCCTCGTCAAACGTGGCCTCGGCACCGACCCCAAAGACGTGGCGGTGCTGATCCATGATGCGCCGCGCCAATATGAGGTGCGTCAGCGTGCGCCTGTCGCCCGTGGGGCCCGGCCAAATGTTGGAGAACATCCCCGAGACCATGCCAACCACCGCCGGAACTTGGGTGACGTTGGAAATCCAAACCGGGCGGCATTGGCGGCGAAAGAAGATGAGGAAACAGGTGAGGCCGTAGAGCACCCAACTGAGCGATTTGGAACGCTCATTGGGGTCAACCATCACAAGGCCAAGGTGGAGAACTTGGGTGGGTGTGGGATCGGTATCGATGGTCATGACCGCGAGGGCATTGAAGGCGGTGGGGGTGCCATCGGCGCGGCGAACAAGCGTGATGATACTGTCGGCCATGCGGCTGCGGTCGGCGGCGAAAACGCCGTAGGTAAGATCGCCTGCATCAAGGGTGCGGCGGGCGACGGACCGCAAATCGGCGCTGAGGGCCTCGAGCGCGTCTTGGGCCATCCATTTGCCGGGGCGTTCGACGATCTGCACGATCAAATCAGGCCCAGAACGCATGGTGACGTTAAGATAGGGGCTTGAGAGGGATTTGAGGGCTGTGCCGATCATTGTGGTTTGGGCTCCTTCTTGAACGATAGCCTAGGGAAGACGAACGGCGTTCACAAGGCGGGGTTTCCAGACCCCCTGGCCCTTTGTTTCGCAAAATATTTGACCTGTGGAGAGACTCAGCATAAGATGGAACAAAATAGGAACATTAAACATCGGAGCCACCGTGACGTGCCCCAAGACAGCCTCGACAACCAAAGCCTTGCGGGCCCGTTTGCACCGTATAGAGACCGCCGGCGGGGCCAAACCGGAGCAGGATACCGAGGGGCCTACGTTGAGCGAAGTGTTTGCCACCGTGGCCACGGATGCGGCGGCGGCGGGGTTTGTTTTGGCGCATTTGCCGCGCGAGGAGCGGCCTATTTTATGGATACAAGACCGACTGAGCCTGCGCGAAACCGGGCGGCCCTATTTGGCAGGCAGCGCCGAGCCGCCAGAGCTATTGTATTTATTGGTGTCGCGGCCTGTGGATGTGCTGTGGGCAATGGAACAGGGGTTGGGATGTGCGGCCCTTTCGGGTGTGGTGGGCGAAGTTTGGGGCGATGCGCCGGCCTTGGATTTTACCGCCAGCAAGCGGCTGGCTTTGCGGGCCGAGGCACATGCCTGTCCGGGGTGGTTGTTGCGGCGCGCGGCATCCCCCGATCTGTCGGCGGCCCGCGCACGTTGGCGGCTCAGCTCGGCCCCCTCAGACAGCGATCCCTACGATCCGCGCGCACCCGGATCCCCACGGTGGCGGGCCGAGCTCTTTCGCGCCCGTTGGAAAACGCCCGGCACATGGGTGGTCAGCCATGAGGATGGGAAAATGCGCCTTGATCCCGCAGCCGCCCCACATGCACAACCCACGCCACAGGTGGCGCAGGCCTAGGGCGCGACCCGCGCCATGAGTATCAAGGACAAGCTGCCCGTCCTTGCCCCCCCGGCCCCCGGTTTTAATGATAGACACCCAAAACCCGAGCCTGTGGGAAGCCCCCCGGATGTGCCCGCACAAACGGAGGTAGAGACGACAGCCAGTGCGCCCACATCGTTAAATCGCCGGATCCTCTCGCTGTATCTGCCGCAATTTTCGATGGAGCGCGCCCAAAGAGCATGGGCGCAGCGCGGTGATGCGCCACCAGAGGATGTGCCGCAGGCCTTGGTCACCGAAGGACCACATGGGCGGGTGATTTATGCGGTCAACCGTGCCGCACAGGCCGAGGGCGTGCATATTGGCGGGCGTGCGGTGGATATGCGCGCGCTATGTCCTGTGTTGCAGCTTGAGTATGCCGATATTGCAGGGGACCGCGCGGCCCTAGGCCGTTTGATGCAATGGTCGCGGCGGTGGTGTCCTTGGACGGCGTTGGATGGGGTCAACGCACAGGGTGCGGGGCTGGTGATGGACACCACCGGGTCTGCGCATCTTTGGGGCGGCGAAGAGGCGTTTTTGCGCGAGATTGAGGGGCGTTTATCGACGCTTGGCCTGTCGGCGCAATTGGCGATTGCACCGACACATGGGGCGGCATGGGCTTTGGCGCGGTTTGGCGCGGTGCGCGCGTGCTGTGCATCTGATGCGCTGGATTTGCGGATGTCGAATATGCCGGTACGGGCCTTGCGTTTGGGGGGCGATACGGTGTTGCTTTTGCAACGTTTGGGGCTCAGGTCGGTGGGGGATTTGGTGGCTGTGCCACGCTTGTCATTGGCGCGGCGGTTTCAAAAAGCCCCTTTGGGTGAAAACCCTTTGCTCAGGCTTGATCAAATGATGGGCCGCTTGGCCGAACCTGTCTCGCCGCCCGAAGACCCACCCCGGTTTCACGTACAAGCCCGCCTGCCCGACCCCGTACAAGACCCCACACCGCATGTGCCAGAATTATGCCAAGCACTCTGTCAGGCATTGGATGGAGCAGGATTTGGCGCACG
>JALZWD010000414.1 GCA_023300365.1 Flavimaricola sp.
CGCCATAGCCGATAGGCGTTTGCGCGCCTTCAGCACGGGTCAGGGCCAATGCAACCTCAGATGCGGCAGCCGCATTTTGCGCCTCGCCGGGATGAACCGCCTCTGCGGCCGCAATATCGTAGTCGCCATCCGCCTCGACATAGGCCAATTGCACCCGCCCCGTCACCTCCGCTTCGGCCGTCCTTGTTACCTCAAGCACATCATCCAGATTCTCATCCAAGGCCAAAGCGCCCTGAGCAATGTCCACTTTGCTCGCCCCAGTACGGGTCCGGAACACAAGGACGCCATCGCGTTCGATCACATCAAAACCATAGACCACCATCAAGGTCTGAATGGCAGACCGCGCCGTATCAGTATCATCAAACCGAAACCCACGCACCACGCCGTAAAGCCGCTCTGTATCGATCTGCGTGACCCCCGAGGCCGCGCAAATTTCCGTTACAACCGAGGCCACAGACCGCGAAGTGCTGCGCCCATTAAGCCAATGGCCGCGGGTATAATTCCCGCCGTCGGTCCAAACGTCATCCAGCGCCGGAAAATGCGGAAATGGCCGCGCATCCCAGGCCCAAACATGTGCGCGCGACATATCCACCATGGGTCCGTCGTAAATTTCTGACAGCGGATTGGCCTGCGGATTTGCATAATGCCGATGCACCGCCCGCACATACTGCATTTGGATAAAATCATCCCGCATCCCATTGGAATAATGCGGTAATGTAGACTCCGAAGATTTTGGATCAAGAAACTTATTGGGCTGATTTGTGCCCTTATCAATTGCCGCGCATCCAAACTCGGTAAACCAAATCGGCTTGCTCTGCGGTTCCCATTCGGTGTGGGCCTCCTCGCGCTCCCCGCCAATGCGGTTGTGATGCAGGTTGCTCCACCACCCCTTGATATCTTTATAACGCCACACCCAAGGCTCACCTTCACCGTCGGTAATTGGTGTGCGCAATTGCGCGTCGCGCGCCTGCGACGAGGGGTAAAACCAATCATACCCTTCGCCCCCCGCGACATTTCCCGTCAGGTAGGCAAGATCATAAATCGCACCGGCATCCTGATCCAAATGGTCGTCACCCTCGCGCCAATCGCTGAGGGGCATATAGTTGTCGATACCGATAAAATCGATGTTCGCATCGGCCCAAAGCGGATCAAGATGGAACAGTTTGTCACCTGTCCCGGGCGGTTGATACCCATGATATTCTGACCAATCCGCGGCATAGCTGATCTTGCACTCCGGCCCCAAAATGCCTCGCACATCTGCGGCCAACACACGCAACGCCGCAACAGCCGGAAACCCGCCGCCAGATCCGCGAATTTGGGTCAATCCGCGCATCTCCGAGCCAATGCAAAACGCGCCAACGCCGCCTGCCGCTGCGCACAGATGCGCCTGATGCAGGATTGAGCGACGAAACGACCATTCCTCGGCCCCGATATATGTCACCGCACCATTCTCAACGGCGAAATCACTCGGCCGTGCTTGGCCAAAGAATGCGGCAACCTCGGCCTCCGCGGCGACGGTCCCGTCCGTCGTCCCCTCCACACCGGGCGCTAGGGCCGTGGTAATCCGCCCGCGCCATGGCAAAACAGCCTGCCCGACTTGGCCAGTATACGGGTCAATCAACGTGTTTCCCGTCAATTGCTCCATCAATATAAATGGATAATAAACAACGTCCTTACCCGCGTCTCTTAAGGCAACAATAGCCTCAATTACCGACGCATCGGCAGGCGTGCCACCATAGACAGGCCGCCCGGCTTCTTGTGGAACCAATTCCGCGGTTTCACGATCAATCCCGCTCACCCGCCACGGCATCTGCGTGCTGTCCACCTCATTTTGCTCAATCTTGGGCTTAATTTGACAGGCGCCACACCGCAGATCATCGCCAAACCACGACACCACCAATGATACGGATCCACATTCGGGCAATTCGCCATCTAGCGCTGCAAGCGACGTGGTGAAATCGGTGCCCCCCGAAACTGTATTAGAATTCATCGCGACCTGCGCGCCATATTCGGAACTGAGGAAAACGGGCGTCGTGGCCAGCGAATATTCTCCCGTGCCCGGTATCAATGCCACGCCTTGAACCAACCGCGCCAAATCCTCCGCCGCATCAGGCGTACGTTGAGGCGCGGGCCGAAATACCTCAAACGACAATTGCGGCACTCGATTGCCAAACTGTGCAAGGCCGACATCCTCAAGCACAACATAAGCCATCCCGCGATACGCCGGTACAGTCCCCGCGCCTTCTATGGCTTCAACCTTGGGATCGGGCTGCTGATCTTGCCCACCCAAATACACGCGCATGTTCAACCCATCGAGGTTAATCTCAACCCCATCGGCCCAAACCCGCCCCACGCGTGTAATCTCGCCATGACACAAGGCAATCGCCATGCTCACCGAATAGCTGAACGTTGTGGTTTCTGGGGCTTGCGGCGTACCTTTGCCGCCGCCCGTCGTTTCGCTGCTCTCTTGAAAACGCGACGCCCAAATCACCTGCCCTGCCACGCGCATTCGCCCGGCAACCTGCGTCGTCGGGCTGCCCTCGCTTGCCCCCGTCAGGCGAAAGCGGTCAACCCGCCCTGTTTCAACCGGATCAGACCCCGCCCCCAATATACGCTCATCAATCCGGCGGCCCACAGCGGCGCCCACGGCCCGACCAATCGTCGCGGCCGACACCCCAAGCACCGTGCCCCCAACCGAAGAACCAAGCGCCATTCCCGCCGCAGATAATACAATCGTCGCCATGCCTTAGGCCCCTTCGCCAAAATCAAATCGCGCCGCAATCCGGCGCCGCCACGGCGCACTAAGTGGGCTCTCGACCACCCCATGCCCCTGGTATGAATGGATAAATCTGGGTTGCGACCCGATGTCGGACGCGATCCCTACATGTTTCGCCACCGCCCCGTCACGCATGCGAAACAAAATCACATCCCCCGCCGCCTCATGCGTCAATGGCTTAAGTTTAAGATGCCGAAACGCCGCCCGAAACAAGGTCTCATGCCCCTGCGGCTCACCCCAATCCATCGTATATGCGGGCACCGCCTCGGGCTCTGCGCCCCGCACCTCGCGCCACACACCGCGCAACAACCCAAGGCAATCACACCCCGCACCACGCCTTGAGGCTTGGTGCACATACGGCGTCCCGATCCACCCTCGCGCGGCCTGTACAACCTCATTCATGCCCCCAAGCTCCCGCCGTCGTCATCGCCTTGTCCGCGCGGCACGCTCACCAGCCAATCATCGCCCGGAATATGCGGAAAGCCGCGAAAATTGATCAAATTGGCAAACTTGCCACGGCAGGTTTCATGCCGCTTGTCACACCCCACCTCGATCCGCAGACTGTCCCCTGCCTTCACCTCGGCCCGAATGGGCTCCCAAAGGTCCAGCCGCCGTATCTCCCCGCGTCGCACATCATGCTTAATCACACCAACAAGGCCCGCACCCGCACCGCTCAGCACATGCAAACGCCCTCGCTCCAACGACCCTGCGGCAAATTGCTCTAACACGCCAAATTCAAACGTTTGGCCCCCGGTAACCGCGCCCGCCTCAACCACTGCTGAATACGCCCCATCACTCAGGTCCACGCCACACTCCGCATCCCCTAAAACCGCCGAACACCGTTTTTGGAAAACCCGTCCTCGTGGTTGGTTCAAACGTTCGGTCAGACCCCGCAATTCCGCATGAAACGCGCCACTTCCCCGCCGGATATCGCCGATATGCCCGCGAAACTGTATCTTGCGCGCCGTCACATCCGCCCAATTCACCAGCCACGACTGCACCTGAGCGCCGTCAAAACGGCCTTGGTCGATCTCAACGTCGCTAATCGCATCATCGCTCAGGACGCCCAGCGCCTCGGTATTGTCCACCGACATCCCGGTGCCCTGAACCAATGATTTCGCCGTCAGTCCCGCATCGGCGCGAAAGGTGATCCCGTCAAACGCCAAGGCCTGATCATGATCGGTAAACCCGTAGACAACGCCATCCAAACGCGTCACCGCCCAACATCGGCACACCGTCGTAAGGCCCGTCGCCATATGATCGCTCAGCGCGCTCACACCCGCACCTCAACCACCGGCACCGAGGGCACTTCACCCGCCTGAAACGACGATACCGACGTCTGAATTCGGTCCGCGTCAAAGCGCACCGGCACATCCAACTCAAATCCCGCCCGAATTTCCGCATCCAAACCCGGCGCAGATGCGAAAGTCACAAGCCCCGTGTCATAGGCCACCTCAAAATCCACGCCTTCCTGCGCCTCATCGCCGCCAACGGCCATGCGCACAGTCCCCGCCACAGGTTTGCTCACAGGGCGATGATACGCGACCCCACCCGATGGATAGCACTTGAGCAGCTGAAACACGGTCTGCACCTCGTCTCCTTGCGCGATCAACTGATCCAAGGGGGTCACATCCATCGACGGCAGGCAGGATTTATAATCCGCCCAGTCCTTCCACCGAAACCCATACATCTGCCCCTGCCGCGCCTCGTAAAACGCAATGAGCGCTTCGACATCATCCAAGGATCGCAACCCCATCCCCGCATCATACCGACGGCGCGAATGTTTCCACGGCGTGTTGCGCTCTTCAAACCCATTTGCCAAGGTCACCACTTCCGTGCGCCTCTCCGGCCCGCCCAGCGCCCCAAAGCTTAGGTTCGCGGGAAATCTAACTTCATGAAATGCCATCTGCTCTGCCCTTACCTATTGCGCTGTCCACGGCCCAAGGCCCGCGCCATCTGTGCCG
>JALZWD010000415.1 GCA_023300365.1 Flavimaricola sp.
GGCTTCGGCATCCGCAAAAGCCGCAATCTGCCGTTCGGCCTGCGACCGCGAAGTGGCGATGATGCGCGGATGCGCGAGGCATCGGGCCATTTCGTGCTGGCCGACCTGCGGTTTGAAATCGGCTCATCGACGCTCAGCGATGGCCCCTTCGAAAGCCTGCAACGCCTTGCGGAGTACCTCTCCACCAACCCCGACCGCACCGTCGCCCTCGTGGGCCACACCGATGCCCAAGGGTCGCTTGATGGCAATATCGCCCTGTCACGGCGCCGCGCGGCGGCTGTTCTGGAACGTCTCGTCTCGGTCCACGGCGTGCCCCGCCGCCAGCTCGAGGCGCAGGGCATGGGCTATCTATCCCCGCTCGCCACCAACCTGACCGAAGAGGGGCGCGACGCCAACCGTCGCGTCGAGGTCATCGTCACCAACACCCCCTGACACCCCAGTCCCCGGCAGAGTTACCCGCATCGTGGTGCCGTTCTCCAAATCCGATTGCACCTCAATCACGCCCTCGTGGTTCGCGGCAATCCGTTCACATATCGCCAGCCCAAGGCCCGATCCCGGCACCACGTCATGGGTGTGCAATCGCTTAAACAGGCCAAAAATGCGTCCATGGTGGGCGGGATCAATCCCAATCCCATTGTCGCGCACGCTAATCGTCACCGCGCCCGATCTCTCGGGGGTCGTGCCGATCCAAATACGCGGCGGCCGGTCAGGGTGCGCATATTTGATCGCGTTCACAATCAAATTCTGAAGCAACAACCGCACCTGCATCCGGCTCGCAAACACCCCAAGCAATGGCACAACCTCAATCGTTGCCTGCGCCTCGGCAATATCGGCCCTGAGGTCCTCAGAAATTTCGGCAACAAGGGCATTAAGATCGATAACCTCGTGGTCAAATGGCGCCTCTACGGCCCGCGAATACGCCAATATATCATCAATAAGCTGCGCCATACGGGCATTCGTTTGGCGCGCACTTTGGATCATCTCGCGGGCATCGGGCGACAATGACCCGCCCTCTTCAATCTCAATTTCATCAAGCAACATCCGCATGGTGTTTGACGGCGATTTAAGGTCGTGTGAAATCGAATACGTAAATTCCGCCTGCTCCCGATTTGCCGCCTGCAGGGCGTTTGCCTTTTCTTGCAACGCATTCTGCGCGGCGGTGCGTTTTTCATTTTGTTTGGTTAAGGCATCGAAATCGGCGGCGCTGCGGGCCTTGGCTGTGTTGATCGCCCGCACAATAAGGTCAATTTCATCGTGCCGCCCGGCGCCGCGTCGCTCGAGGGTCAATGGGGCTTCCAAATTCAACCATGATGTTCCCGACACATGCCCAGCGACCCTGCGCAAATGGCGGGTCACGATCCTGTCAAACAGGGCCAAAAGCAGCGCAGAAGCCACCATTGTCTTGGCCAAATTAGAGGCCATCACCGTCCAAAGTTGCGCCCATACCCGTGACACAGCATTCTCAAGCGACAGCCCAATGGTGATCTCGCCCAAGCGGACAGTTTCGGCATTGCTACGCCGGTGTTCAAGCACGATGCGTTGCACCGTATCGACACTAAGGCCATCATTTTGGCGCTGCCATTGCCGGCCATCGGCGCTGTTTAATTCCAACTGCGCAACATCGCCATTTGCGGCAATACCATCCATCAGCGCTTCAATCAGGGGAAAGTTAAACTCCCAAAGCGCTGTCTCAATACTGGCCTTGAAGCTGTTTTCAATAAGCGTCGTCTCGCTCAGGACGATCCCCCTATCTCTCTGATATCCAAGGTAAAGTTGGGTCGCGGTGGCCGCAAGCGAAAGCGCCGCGTTGACCACAATCACAATCAAAATAACCTTCGCGCCAATGCCGCGCCATTTTGCCCTGCTTGGATGATCTTCTTGGCGTACAATCGTCATGTTTAATATTGATGCGCTGCCAAAATGGCCTCAAGCCTGCCATCCGCGCGCATCTCTGCCAGCACACGATTAAAATCGGCAATAACGCGATCACGCCCCTCAAGGTCGTCGCGCACGGCCATATGGATTTGCTGTGTGGCCAACACAAACGGCAAAATTTCGATTTGCGCGCCAAGGCGCATCTCGGCGTCATTGATGATGAAATTGAGCACATCGACACTATCAAGCGTCAGGTCAACGCGCCCCGCCGCAACCATGCGCATGCCTTGCTCAACAGTGGTTACCGTAACTTTGTTAAGGGTCGCTTCGGTATCAAATTCTTCTGAGTACAAATACCCCGCGCCCACTGCGATTGAATAGGGGGCAAGGTCTTGGATCGTTTCAAACGGATGGTGCGTGCCCGCGCGTTGCACAAATCGCACCTGTGTGTCGTAAAATGGGTTGCTATAGGCCATATAGGCGTCAACGGAGGCCTCAAAAAACAGGTTTCCAACAATGTCGTATTCGCCGCTTTGGGCCCCTGACAGGGCGCGTTCAAACGGCACAATTTCGGTTGTCACCTCATATCCGGCTTGCGTTAGGACATTGGCAATCACATCCAAAGATATGCCACCATTGGGCAGGTCCTCTCCGCCAAACGGGGCCCATTCATCCGCAACAATGCGCAACGGCCCTTCGGCCAATGTCGCCGTCGCCCCAAGCAACACGGCCAAAAGGCCCCAGATCCATTTTCTCATCCCCAAAGGTCTCACACTCCGCGTTAACCGTTGTGTGGAGGATGGCGTTAAAGTCTTAACGTCGCGTTAATACCGCTCACGCGAAACGCGCGGCCACTCGTTTGTGAGGGCCGCGCGCGATTGGAAAAGGGATTTTTAGGAGTTTAGGTCCAGCTATCTGGTCCTTTTTCGGCAAAGGAATTCACCAAAAAGTCGATGAATGCGCGGACCTTAGGCTGCGTAAAGCGGCCCGGCGGATACACCGCATAGATGCCTTGGGTGTCAATCGGCAGATCAGGGATCGCTTCTTCAACAAGACCCTGTGCAAGCGCATCTGCGTAAAGGAAAGACGGCAGATAGGCGATACCCAGACCCGAAATACAGGCGTTAAGCAGGCTCTGGCCGTCATTTACCGTCAGCCAACCGGCTGTGCGGACCTGACGTTTTTCACCTGATGGTGCCGTCAGCTTCCAAACCGCGCCATTCGACTGGTTGGAATAGTGCAAGAGTTTATGCTCGTTCAGGTCGTCGATTTTTTCCGGACGACCGTATTGTTCAAAATAACCGGGTGCTGCGATCATCCGCTTGGTGGTCTCGGTCAACTTGCGGGCACGCAATGTGCTGTCCTCAAGTTCCCCAATCCGCACGGCCATATCAAAGCCCTCGGAAATCAGCTCAACATAACGGTTATTAAGAACCATGTTCACTGTGATGTCGGGAAATTCCGACAAAAACTCGCCCAGAACCGGGCTCAGGTGGTTCACACCAAAATCCGTGGCCACAGAAATCCGAAGCAAGCCAGACGGCGCCGATTGCATCGATGTGACCAGCGCATCCGCTTCGCCCGCATCATTCAACACACGCCGGGCGCGGTCGTAATAGGCAAGGCCAATTTCCGTCGGTGAAACCCGGCGGGTTGTGCGATTAAGAAGGCGCGCCCCCAAGCGGGCCTCCAGCGACGACACGTGCTTAGACACGGCCGATTTCGAGATGCCCATCTTTTTGGCAGCATCCGTGAAGCCTCCTTGATCGACAACAGTCGCGAAGGCCTCCATTTCAGTTAGGCGATCCATATGTTCGCACCCTTTCTTCCAATTCGATGGCGCTGTTTTTGGCGGTCGAATGGGTCAAAAGTCGGACAATTGGGTGGTTATTGAAGGAAGTGTTGAGGGCATGGATACAACCGGCCTGTGCATCACCAATGCCCGCAAACCTAAGGCAATCACCTTGTTTTCCGAGGGCCAGGGGGGAATATTCGATCGTTTTCCCCCTTTGGGTGTCTCCCCCTCGTCAACAATAAGGCGCGCTTGCCCTCATTACACCGCCCCGCCTGGGCCCCCCGCAATCACAACGCCGCCGCCACCCGCGTGCCTTGATCAATCGCACGCTTGGCATCCAACTCCGCGGCCACATCCGCCCCGCCGATCACATGCACCCGCACGCCCTTGGCCTCCAACGCATCCGCCAAACCCCGCTCCGGCACTTGCCCCGCACAAAGCACAACCGTATCGCACGCAATCACCTCCGGCCGCTCCCGCGCCTCACCGTAACTCACATGCAACCCTTGCGCATCAATCCGCTCGTAATTCACGCCGCCCACCATCGCCACGTTCTTCATCTGCAACGCCGCACGGTGGATCCACCCCGTCGTCTTGCCCAATCCCTTGCCCAGCTTCTGCGCCTTGCGCTGCAATAACGTCACCTGCCGCTCCGGCGCCTCCGGCTGCGCGCCCTTGGGATCGATCCCGCCCCGATGCGCGCTTGGATCGGCCACACCCCATTCCTCAAGCCACGCGTCCAAATCCTCCGTGGGGCTCTGCGCCGTCACCAAATACTCGGCCACATCAAACCCAATACCACCGGCCCCAATAATCGCCACGCGGCTCCCAACATGCGCCTTATGCCGCAACACATCGATATAGCTCACCACATTCGGCCCCTCTTGGCCCGCAATGCCGGGGTCACGCGGGCGCACGCCCGTGGCAATCACCACCTCGTCAAACCCGGCCAAATCCTCGGGCCCCACATCCGTTCCCAAACGCAGGTCCATCCCCGATGCCGCAACCGCATGCTGGTAATAGGCGATCAACCCCACAAACTCTTCCTTGCCCGGCACAGTGGCGGCCATATGCAACTGCCCGCCCACGGTCTCGGCCCGGTCAAACAAGGTCACAGCATGCCCGGCCTCCACCGCCGTCAACGCCGCCGACAATCCCGCAGGGCCCGCGCCCACCACGGCCACGGTCTTGGCCGCATCCGCTTGCGCCACCACCAACTCGGTCTCATGACACGCCCGCGGATTGACCAAACAGCTCGACAATTTGCCGCCAAACGTATGATCCAAACAGGCTTGGTTGCACGCAATACACGGTGCAATCGCTTGCGCCGCCCCACGTGCGGCCTTGGCCACAAAATCCGCATCCGCCAAAAACGGCCGCGCCATGCTCACCATATCCGCGCA
>JALZWD010000416.1 GCA_023300365.1 Flavimaricola sp.
AGACGGTTGACGCGCCAAACCGATCACCGCACAAGGGAGGCTATGATGATTTACAAACTCTTGCTGCCAAGCGAATGGGCCGCGTTGCAATCCAATGGCACAAGCAGCGGCGCGCCCATTGATCTGGCCGACGGCTATGTGCATTTTTCTACCGCCGCTCAGGTGGGCGAAACTGCGGCCAAATATTTCGCCGGTATTGACGGGCTGATGCTCTTGGCCCTGCCCTCCGAACCCTTGGGCACCGCCCTCAAATGGGAGGCCTCGCGCGGCGGCGATCTGTTTCCGCATCTTTATGGCCCCTTGCGCATGGCCGACGTCGCTTGGGCCAAAGAGCTTGAGCAGGCAGATGGCGCCCATATTTTCCCGGACCTGACATGAGCATTGTCGAAAAAATTGGCCTGCACGCCCTGCACCGCTTTGATCCCGAGACGGCCCATGGCCTGTCGATCAAGGCGCTCAAGCTTGGGCTTGGTGGCCGTGGCGGCCCCGTCAGCACGCCGCGTCTTGCCACGTCAATCGCGGGCCTCAATCTGCCCAATCCTGTGGGTCTTGCGGCCGGATTTGATAAAAATGCGCAATGCCTCGCGGCCTTGGGGCGCAGTGGTTTTGGCTTTATCGAGGTCGGCGCAGCCACGCCCCGGCCACAGCCCGGCAATCCCAAACCCCGCCTGTTCCGCCTTGATCGCGATGCCGCGGTGATCAACCGATTTGGCTTTAACAACGACGGGATGCACGCCATTGGCAATCGCCTCGCGCTGCGCCCCGAACGCGGCATTGTCGGCCTTAACCTTGGGGCCAACAAAGACAGCGAAGACCGCGCCGGGGATTTCGCCCAAGTCTTGCGCCATTGCGGCGCAGACATCGATTTCGCCACCGTCAATGTCTCGTCGCCCAACACCGAGCGTTTGCGCGATCTTCAGGGCAAACAGGCGCTCGCCGCTTTGCTTGAGGGGGTGATGGCCACCAATGCGGATATCGGCATTCCGATTTTCCTCAAGATATCCCCCGATTTGAAAGATGCCGAGCTTGCCGATGTGGCCGAGGTCGCAACGGATGCACAGCTTGCGGGCATCATCGCCACAAACACAACGCTCGACCGCGACGGTTTGAAAAGTGCTGATGCAAGTGAGGCCGGGGGGCTTTCGGGCCAACCCGTGTTCGAAAAGTCCACACGCGTCCTCGCACGGCTTGCGGGCCACACCCCCCTGCCCCTGATCGGCGTTGGCGGTGTCGGCTCTGCCGAACAGGCCTATACCAAAATCAAAGCGGGCGCCTGCGCCATTCAGCTTTACTCCGCCCTTGTCTACAGCGGCCTCTCCCTCGTCGGCGACATCGCGCAGGGCCTCGACACCCTGCTTGCGCGCGACGGATTTGCCAATGTTTCCGAGGCCATCGGCATCGAACGCGAGGCCTTGGCGCGCTAGGTCATGCCGGGGCGTGGCGGCGGCGCGTTAACACTTTAACTGAGCAATTTCAGACACTTAAAAATGCGCCAAGCTTGGACACTCATTTTTTGTCCGAAACAGACCGCTCCAAGGCCGGGTATTTCCACCCCAAAGTCAGCGCCCGCATCACAAAGCTCAGCAAAATCCCAAGCCAGAGTCCGTGATTGCCCAGCCAGCCCATCAAAATCGGCGTGACCGCGAAATAAAACGCCGCTGAAACCACCATCATGTCACGCATATCCCGCGTCCGCGTCGCCCCGATGAATATCCCGTCGAGCATCCAAGCCGCGCATCCAATCAAAGGTGCGGCCACCATCCAAGGCAGATAAATCGCAGCCTCCGCCCGCACCGGCGCAGCCTCCGCAAGGATCGCCACGATCCCCGGCCCAAAGATCCAAAACAGCCCCGACAGCGCCCCACAAACCACGATCCCCCAAAGCCCCGACAACCAGACAGCCCGCCGAAACGCCGGCAAAGCCCGCGCCCCCACAGCCCGCCCCACCAAGGCCTCCGCCGCGAAAGCAAACCCATCAAGCGCATAGGCCGTGAATTGCAGAAACTGCAGTAAAATCTGGTTGGCAGCCAAGGCCACATCACCAAGCCCGCCACTCCACATCGTGAAGGCCACGAAGATCGCGAGCAACAAAACCGAGCGGATCATGATATCCGCGTTCACACCCAACATCCGCCGCAACCGCGCGGGGTTGAATATTTTGGCACGGTCTTTCCAATCCGGCGTGCCGATAACATCGCGGCACAACCACAACCCAAGACCCAAAGCGGACCATTCCGCCAGAAACGTCGCCCAAGCCACCCCCGGCACACCCCACTCGAGGCCAAGGACGAACCAGACATCAAGCAAGATATTGAGGCCGTTCATCCAAAGCTGAAGGACCAAAACCGCCCGCGTGCGCTCTTGACCGATCAACCACCCGGTGATCGCATAAAGCGCGATCGCCGCAGGTGCCGACCAAATCCGGATCGAGATATACGCGCGCGCCATCCCCTCAACCACATCGCTAGACGGCGAGAGCGCGAAGCCCGCCCAGAGGATCGGGATCTGCAACGCGATCAGCACGAGACCCGCGCCAAAGCCAATCATCACGCCGCGGCTGAGCAGCGCCGAAACCTCGCCGACGTCCCCTTCGCCGTTTGCCTGCGCGGTCAGACCTGTGGTGCCCATCCGCAAGAAGCCGAAAAGCCAATACACGGCCGTGATAATCACGGCGCCCAAGCCCACAGCACCAATCGGGGCGGCCGTGCCGATTTGGCCGACTACCCCGGTATCCACGATCCCCAAAAGGGGGACCGTGATATTGGCAAGCAGAATTGGCAGCGCAATCTTTAAGACCCGCTTGTGGGTCAATTGTTCCGTCATGGCCGTTTTGCGTCGGGGCGTTCGGGCATCAAGAAATGCCCGGTCGCTTGGGCAAATAGGCGGCTTCGATTGTCTTGCCAGCCTTCGACATGCACGCTGGCATACCGCCGCCCTGAGCGGTTGACCCGCGCGCGCGCATAGGCATCACGGGGCAAACCGGGGCGCAGGTAGTCGACGGTGAAGTCGATTGTTTTGGGCAACAAAAGTGGACCATTCTCGGCCTCGCCGGCCTCAACATCATCCCACAATTTGGTCCAACTCAATTCAATGATCGCGGCGATCTCGAGGAACGCTGCGGTGGCCCCGCCGTGCAAGGCGGGCAGCATTGGATTGCCGATAAGCTTGTCATCATAGGGCATCACGGCCGTGAGCTCATCACCGCGCCTGTCAAACTCGACCCCGAGAAATCCGATATAGGGGACGCCACCGATCAACCGGGCCAAGGCCTCATCACGGCGCTTTTTGATAACTTGCACAGGTTCTGGACGTTTCATGCGCGCACCAGTGTAAAGGCGCCCGTGGCGGAGGCGACGGGGCGGCTTTGATCTTCGTCCATTGCGGTGGCGCGAATGAAGGCCACCGATCTGGTCACGTGATAACATTCGGCTTTGGCCGTGATCCGTTGCCCTGGTTTGGCGGGACGCATGTAGTCGATGCGCAAATCAAGGGTCGCGGTGCTTATTGGGTTTTCGGGATGCGCCATCACAGCGGCGCCTGCGCATGTATCCATTAGGGCAAAGACCACCCCGCCATGCAAAACGCCCGTCGCGGGTTCGCCAATGAAGCGTTTATCATAGGGCATTGAAAGCGTGGCTTGGCCCGCGCCAATTTCATCGACTTGCATGCCCAATTCGCCGGCATGGGGGATGGACTGGATAAACGCGCGGGCGATGCGCTCTTGGCGTTCTAGACGCTCGGTGTCTGATGTTTCGCTCATGGGCCCCTCAGGTTTTTCACCACCCTTCTAAAAGCGCGCAACCAGCGCAAGCGCAATCTTCTGTGAAAGCCTTTTGAACACTGTTGCCCGATGAATGATCTGCGATTAACCTTCAGTTAAGGAGAGACCAATGAGTGATGAGCGCCTGTCGTTCAAAGAGATGTGTGCCCGATATGACGTAACACCGCGCACGTTGCGGTATTACGAATATATCGAATTGCTCTCGCCTGAGCGCGAGGGCCGGTCGCGATTTTACGGACCGCGCGAATTGGCGCGGATGACGTTGATTTTGCGTGGGCGCCGGTTTGGCTTTGCGCTTGAGGATATTCGCCAATGGCTGATGATCTATGAGAACGAGGGCACGCAGGCCCAGATGCAGGCTTGGATTGAGCTTGCGGACCGGCAATTGGCCGAGCTGACCGATCAGCGCAAGCAACTTGATGAGACTGTCGACGAGCTTCAGGCGCTACGAGACCAGACGTCAAAGACGCTCTCTTGAGCGACAGGGAAACGCCACCAAACCCCATGAAATAAGGGGTTTTAGGGGAAAATATACTGTTTCTCCCCGTTAGAAAATTGCTGAGGTTGAGCGTGAAACTTTCGTGACCTTTCGTAAATTGCTTTGTGACGTGGCGTCAGGTTTACCTATGCGTCATCTTTTCTTGTATGCTCATCGGAGCCTACACAATTCAATCTGTACAACAGCAACAGATTGTTTCTGCAGGAGGTACAACCAATGACCGAGCCAATTGAGCCTACGATGACGATCCGCCAGATGTGCGAAAAATATAATGTAACGGCCCGTGCCCTTCGGTTTTACGAAGGCAAGGAGCTGTTGTTCCCTGTGCGCCAAGGCACCAAGCGGCTTTTCACCAGGCGCGATCAGGCGCGCCTCAAGCTCATTTTACGCGGAAAACGCTTTGGCTTCTCGCTCGAAGAAATTCGCCAACTATTGGATCTTTATGACATGGGTGACCAACAGGCGACGCAATTGGCCAAGACACATGAGCTGGCCCAAGTACATTTGGAAGAAATGAAGGCCCAGCGGGCCGAATTGGACGAAGCGATCGCCGAACTTCAGGCCGAAATGGACTGGGGGGCGAAACAGCTCGCAGAACTTAAAGAGACAGAAACGACGGCCTAGCCGTCCCCAAGGGAGAGACATCTCATGCCAAGCTACACCGCGCCGATTAAGGACATGCAATTCATTCTTCACGATTGGCTGCGTGTTTCTGAGCAGGACGTTCCGGGTTACGAAGATATGGACCGGGATTTCACCAGCGCAGTTTTGGAAGAGGCCGGTAAAGTTGCCTCGGAGGTGTTGATGCCGCTCAACGAGGTTGGTGACCGCGAGGGGTGTGTTCTTGAAAACGGTGTTGTGCGGACGCCGACGGGATTTAAGGATGCTTTTCAACAGATGAAAGACGGCGGCTGGACTGCGATGGATTGCGACCCGGATTTTGGCGGCGCGGGCCTGCCCTATCTGATGCATACCGCGGCCCAAGAGCCGTTTGTGAGCGCCAATATGGCGTTTAACATGTATCAGGGTCTGACCCATGGGGCCTATTCTGCGATCTATGCGCATGGGTCGGACGCGCAAAAGCAAACCTATTTGCCCAAGATGACCACCTGCGAGTGGACCGGTACGATGAACCTGACGGAACCGCATTGTGGCACCGACCTTGGCCTAATGCGCACCAAGGCCGAGCCGCAGGACGACGGCAGTTTTGCCATCACGGGGCAAAAAATCTTTATCTCGGCCGGTGATCACGACTTGGCCGATAATATCATTCACCTTGTATTGGCAAAAATTCCCGGCGGCCCTGAGGGCATCAAAGGCGTGTCCTTGTTTATTGTGCCCAAGATCATGGTCAATGAAGATGGAGCATTGGGAGACCCCAACAGCCTGAGCGTGGGTAAAATCGAAGAAAAGATGGGGATCCACGGCAATTCCACATGTGTGATGAATTACGATGGTGCGACGGGCTTTCTTGTGGGCGAAGAGCACAAGGGCATGCGAGCGATGTTCACGATGATGAACGAGGCGCGTATGGGCGTGGGCCTGCAAGGGTATGCGCAAGCAGAAGTCGCCTATCAGAATGCGGTGATCTATGCCAATGACCGGCTGCAAGGGCGCGATGTAACTGGCGACAAGAACCCGGATGGTCCAGCAGACCCACTGATTGTGCACCCTGATATTCGCCGTAACCTCATGGAGCAAAAGAGCTTTCTTGAGGGCGCACGGGCGCTGACGTATTGGGGTTCGAGCCTAATCGACCGCTCGCACCGACTTGATGACAAGGAGGCAGACGGGTTGGTGTCGTTGATGACGCCTGTGGTCAAAGGCTTTTTGACAGACAAGGGTTTTGAATATGCTGTGGCAGCGCAGCAAGTTTATGGCGGTCATGGGTATATCGAAGAATGGGGCATGTCCCAATTCGCCCGCGACGCCCGCATTGCCATGATTTACGAGGGTGCCAATGGCGTTCAAGCGCTTGATCTGGTGGGTCGCAAACTGTCGCAAGACGGCGGCAAACATGTGATGGCGTTTTTTGAAATGGTGAAGACCTTTATCAAAGAGAACGACGGCAATGCAGCGCTGAAAGCCGATTTCCTTGACCCACTGAAGGCGGCGTCCAAGGACTTGCAGGCGGCGGGCATGTATTTCATGCAAAACGGGGTGAAAGATCCCAACCATGCTTTGGCCGGGTCGTATGACTTTATGCATATGATGGGGCATGTCTGCTTTGGATATGTTTGGGCCAATATGGCCAAATCGGCGATGGAAGCGCTTGAAGGCGGGGCCTCTGACACAGCGTTTTATGAGACCAAGATTGCCACGGGCCGCTATTACATGGCGCGACAGCTTCCGGCCACGGGAATGCACCTCGCGCGGATTAATACTGGCGCTGATACGGTAATGGCACTGGAAGCTGACCAGTTCTAAGGCGTAGGGTGCGGTATACCGCACCTTACCTGCCACAAAATATACCGAGAACCTGATGCCAAAACGCCTACGCCTGACCCGCCGCTTTCCCGTTGCAATGACCGAGGACGGCTATCGCCGCCTGAAACGCTTTGCGCAGGAGGCGGGTTTGGATGAGGGCGAGGCGCTCTCGTTTTTGTTTGAAAATTTCGATAGTATTTTAGACGAAGACACTTTTGGGCACCGGCTGCGCCTGTTTAACTCGGAACTTGAGGCACGCAAAAAATAGGCGTGCCGCCAACCCGAGACCTTGGATGCCTCCGGCGGGAGGTATTTTTGGCAAGATGAGACCGATATGACCCTTAATTGAAAGTGACCCACCGATGAAACTCCACTGCTTTGGCGAAAGCGGCAACGCCTATAAGGCCGCCATCACCCTTACCCTTGCCGAACAAGACTGGGAGCCAGTGTATGTCGATTTCTTTAACGGTGCGACGCGTGGCGACGATTTCCGTGCGCTCAATGAGATGGGTGAAGTCCCTGTTCTTGAGGACGGCGATCTGGTTTTGACGCAGTCGGGTGTGATCCAAGACTATATCAGTTCAAAGTCTGGCAAATTGGGCGGCACCTCGGCCGCACAGCGCCGCGAGGTTTTGCGGTGGATGTTCTTTGATAACCACAAGCTTTCGGGCATTGCTGGCATGTTGCGGTTTCAAATGAATTTCTTGCCCGAAGATAAGCGCAATGCCGATGTGATTGCTTTTAACGCAGGCCGGCTTGGGGCCTCGCTTAAGGTGCTTGACGGCGCGTTGGCGCAGCGAACATGGCTTGCAGGTGAGGATGTGACCATCGCGGATCTCGCGTGTTGTGGTTACCTGTATTACCCCGAACCGTTTACTTTTGAGCGCACAGATTATCCCAATGTGGATCGTTGGCTGGATGCGATGTCTGCCCTGCCCGGGTGGAAACACCCTTACGACCTGATGCCCGGCTCGCCGGCAGATCGGTCATGAAATTACCGACCTGACGCCACGGCGCGAACATGACTGACGTAACGGCACAGGTTGAAACTGCCCCACTTGACGCGCACGTCAAGTACACGATGATCGTTTGAGGAGGAGCACACGATGACCGATGCTTATATTTATGACGCTATCCGCACACCGCGCGGCAAGGGCCGCAAAGATGGCGCGTTGCATGAGGTTACCGCCGTTCGACTATCGTCGGGGGTTTTGAATGCCTTGAAAGACCGCAACAACCTTGATGGACATGCGGTTGAGGACGTCATTTGGGGCAATGTGACCCAAGTGGGCGAACAAGGCGGGTGTCTTGCCCGGACGGCCGTCTTGGCCTCCGACCTTGATGAAAGCATCCCCGGCCTTGCGGTAAACCGCTTTTGCGCCTCGGGGATGGAAGCCGTCAACCTTGCCGCCAATCAGGTGCGCGGGGGGGCCGGTCAGGCCTATATCGCTGGCGGAGTTGAGAT
>JALZWD010000417.1 GCA_023300365.1 Flavimaricola sp.
CCGATGCCTGTGCATCCAGCGGCCGTGTTGACGCGGGGCAATTTCAGCCACTCGACAGATGCGGTGATCCCCGCGTTTCGCCGCGTGACCGAGGCCGTAAAGGCCGAAGGGGCGGTGTGCCTGCAGCAGCTTTACCATGTTGGGGCGCATGGGGATCAGGACAATGCGTGGCACCCCGGTTGGTCGCCGTCGGGGGGCGCGTCTTATCACGACAGTGATGGGAGCCACGCGATGACCGAGGCCGAGATTGAGGAGACGATTGCGGGGTTTGTTTTGGCGGCCGAGCGGTGCCACGCCGCCGGGTTTGATGGGGTAGAGGTTTGGGCGGCCTATCATGCCCTGCCCGATCAGTTTTGGACGCCATTTTCCAATATGCGCGATGACAAATGGGGCGGGAGCCTTGAGAACCGCACGCGGTTTAGCCGCGAGATTTGCCACCGTATCCGGCGGACCTGTGGCGATGATTTTATCGTGGGGCTTGCGATCAATGATGAGCCGGATGTGCCCGCCGCATTGGGGCGCGAGGCCTTGTGCGAGATTGTGGCGTTGCATGATGCCGAGGAGGCGATGGATTATGTGACCTGTGGGGCGGGATCGTACTTTGATTTTTACAAATTGATGCCGACGTTTTTGTACCCTGAAAAAATGACCGTGGACCTGACGACGCAGCTTAGGGGCGTGGTGTCTCATGCGGCGGTGACGTCCGAGGCGCATGTGCGCACGCCGGAGAATGCCGAGGATATTTTGCGCAGCGGTCAGGCCGATTTGGTAAGCATTGTGCGCGGGCAAATTGCCGATCCGCATTTGGTGAACAAAGCCCGCGCGGATCGGGCCGAGGATGTGCGGGGATGTATTTCGTGCAACCAGATGTGTTGGGGGCGGCGGTCGCGCGATTATTGGATTTCATGCCTTGTTAACCCCAGTGCGGGGCGCGAGTGGGAATGGGGTGGTGATCGGTTTGAGGCGTCCGAGGGGGGGACGGTGCTTGTTGTGGGGGGTGGCCCTGCGGGACTTGAGGCGGCGCGGGCGGCGGCGGAGCGTGGGATGGATGTGCAGTTGCATGAGGCCGGTGCGGCGCTTGGCGGGCAATTTCGGCTTGCGGGGCTTCAGCCACGGCGCGGGCAGATCACAGATTTGATTGGCTGGTACGAGGGGCAATTGGCCAAACTGGGCGTGGCGGTGCATTTGAATTCGGTTTTGGATGCCGCGGATATCGCGGAAATTGGCGCGGATCATGTGGCATTGGCGACCGGATCATTGCCCGATGAGAGCGGGTTTCAACGGGCGATGACACAACATGCGGCATTGCCGGGGGTGGCGCGTGGACGGGTGTGGTCGCCCGAGGATGTGTTGAACAAACGCGCCCGTTTGGGAGACCGCGTGATCGTGCTTGATGAGGGTGGCAATTGGCGTGGCTGCGGCACGGCGCTGGCGCTGGCCGAGGCGGGGCATGATGTGACGCATGTGACGCCCGATAGTCTGATCGGGAAGGAATTGCAGCGGTCTGCGGCGGATTATCCATTGCGCAAGCGGTTGGCGGAATTGGGTGTTGAGTTTGTGGTTGAGCACAGCATTGCCGAATGGTTGGGCAATGGGGGCGGCGCGGATGTTGTGTCGCTTTTGACCGGGCAAACGCGGCGGATTAAGGCGGATGATTTGGTGATGGCCACGACCAATCGGGCGGATGAGACCCTGCCGATTGCCCTCGAATCGTTGGGAATTGGGTTTGCACGGCTGGGGGATCAAGCGGCGCCACGGATGGCAGCGCTGGCGATTTATGACGGGCGAAACTGGGCGTTAAGCCTTTAAAAATCGAACATTTCTGTTAGATAATCTGCGACTCGGAAGGGCTAATACCGCACTTTTGACGTAATTCAGCTTTAATTGAGGGCGCTCAGGCTTCGGCCGTTCGTTCGCAATCACACCAGCAGGCCCAAGATTACACATTCTACGACGCACGATAGCGCCCCGACATCTTCCCCCAATGATGCGCAACAGATGCATCTGACCTACCGCCCCGAGATCGACGGGCTGCGGGCCATCGCGGTGTTGTCGGTGGTGTTGTATCATTTTGGCGTGCCGCTGCTTGATGGTGGTTTTGTCGGCGTTGATATCTTTTTTGTGCTGTCGGGCTTTCTGATCGGCGGACTGCTTTGGAAAGAGCTGCGCGGGACCGGGCGGATTGCTTTGGGGCGGTTTTATATGCGCCGGATCCGGCGTCTGCTTCCTGCGTATTTTGCGATGGCCACGGTGAGTGCGATTGCCGCGTGGTTTATCCTGTTGCCGTTTGAATTTCGCGAGTTTGGCAAGAGCCTGATTGCCGCGACTGTTTGGCTGTCGAATGTGCAGTTTTGGCGCGAGGCGGGGTATTTTGATATTGGCGCGGACAGCAAGGTTTTGCTGCATACGTGGTCGCTTTCGGTGGAGGAGCAATTTTATGTGTTCCTGCCGCTGTTTTTGATCGTCTTTGCGTTCCTAAAGAGCAAAGTCGTTGGTCTTTTGGTGCTGCTTTGGGTGGCGTCGCTGGCGGCGTGTATTTGGCTGACGCCGAGTGATCCTGTGGCGGCATTTTTCCTGTTTCCATTCCGCGCGTGGGAATTGTTGACGGGTGTGCTGCTTGCCATTTGGATGCAAAACGGCGCGCGGCCCAAGGCTGCGTGGTTGTCATGGGTGGGCCTGGCACTTGTGCTGGTGAGTATTTTCACCATTCGCAGCGCGGGTTTTCCCGGATGGCAGGCCTTGGTGCCGGTGATTGGGACGATGCTGATGCTGGCTGGTGGGGACGGTAAGACGCCGGTGAATGCGGTGTTGTCGATGAAGGGGCCGGTGTTTGTCGGGCTGATCTCTTATTCGCTGTATCTGTGGCATTGGCCGGTGTTGGTGTTGTCGAAATACTGGCGTGATGGATATGCGTCCGGCTTGGAGGCGGCGGCTTGGTTGGGCTTGGCTGTTGTGCTGGCGATCCTAAGCTGGGCGTTGGTTGAGCGTCCGCTGCGGCGTGCCAAGGGGATCAAGGACAAGGTGTTTTTGGGCGGGGCTTTGACCGCGGCGGGTGTGATGTGTGTTTTCGGCGCGTTTACCTTTGTGCGGGACGGTGTGCCGCAAAGATTTAACGACGATGTGCGCGGGCATATCGCGGCATCGGCGGATTTCTTGCAAGATTGGAGCCGCTGTTATGTGGCGGATGACGGGCCGTTTGCGGGGGTTGAGACCTGTGCGATTGGGCCGGACGGTGATCCGGAGGTTATCATCTGGGGCGACAGCCATTTGCGCGCCTTGATGGATGGGCTTGCTGTGGCGGCGGATGAGGCGCAGACGCCGGGGGTGATCATTTGGCATGCCGGGTGTCCGGCGTTGTTTAGCGTGACCAAGGCCGAAAGCGCGGCGACACCGGCGCAAGACCTTGCTTGTTTGACGGCCAATCAACAATTGCGAGATGGGTTTGGCCAAGTGCCGAGCGTTGAGCGGATTTTGCTGGTTGGGCGGTGGACCTATTACGCGGAAGGCGCCGGTATTGGGCGTGATGCGGAAAACCTGGTTTCACTCGCTCCGATTGGGGCATCCGTGGTTGAGCAAAGTCAGGTGGACCTTTTCAACACGGCCTTGGCCACGACCGTGGCGGAATTGAGCGCGCATTTTGAGGTGCATGTCATGCGGCAAGTGCCCGAGGTGCCGTTTTATTCGAGCCGTGATGTGGCGCGGGGCTTGGCGCATGGGCGTCTGACGCCGGAAGATGCGTCGCGTTTGTTTATGGTGGGTGAAGAGGAATTGGCGAGCCGCGTGATGAGCAGCGAGATGGCGTTTTATCCGCTTAAGGATGCGGGCGCTGTGACGATGATCGATCCTTGGCCGCTGCTGTGCCCTGAACGGTGCAGCGTGATGCACGAGGGGCGGCCGCTTTATTTTGATAACAATCACCTGACGAATGCGGGCGCGATGCATCTTCGGCCCTTGTTTATGCCATTCCTGACGGGCGTTCCTGCGGATGGTTAGCAAGCAGACAAAATGGGATGCGATTATCGTGGGCGCGGGTATGGGCGGCGGCACGGTGGGGCGCGTTTTGGCCGAAGCTGGCCTGCGCGTTTTGTTCCTTGAGAAGGGGCACGAGGGGCACCGCAGCGAAGAGAACAGCGTTGATGTGAATGTTTGGGAGCCTGTTTCGCGCGCGGTGCGCGGGATGTGGCCCGATCCGGTTGTCGCCCATATCGACGGGGTGCGCCGCGAGGTATTTGCGCCCCTTGGCAGCGGCGTGGGCGGCAGTTCAGTATTTTATGCAGCGACCCTTGAGAGGCCCGAGCCGCATGACCTCAACCACGGCAATTCGCGGCCCCATCCGACGGGTGGTTGGCCGGTAAGCTATGCGGATATGCAGCCCTATTACGATGCCGCCGAGCGGATGTTTCATATCCACGGCGAGGTGGACCCGCTTTCGGATGTGCCCTGCCCGGAATTGATGACGCCGCCGCCACCCGCCGCCGGAGATGCGGCGATTATGGCGCGTTTGCGCGACAAGGGATTGAGCCCCTACCGTTTGCATGCAGCCGTTAAGTATTTGGATAAATGCGCCGAGTGTTTTGGCCGCAAATGCCCGCGTGCGTGCAAAATGCGACCGCCCTGCCCCCACATTACACGACAGATCACCGCAAACACGCCCAGCGCGATAACAACCCCCTTTCCACGGGGTCAAGCCCCCCTCCTCACTCCTTGCCAACGACCCAACCCCAACACCCAAATAAGGGGTTCCGGCACAAACCACCGGCCAGAGCCAAAACACAACAGAAAGTG
>JALZWD010000418.1 GCA_023300365.1 Flavimaricola sp.
TAGCTGTTCGCAAGCTGGTGTTCGTCAGACGATCACGTGCGTTCGGGTTTAGCATCGAAGGATGCCGCGAACTTTTGAGCCTGTATCAAGATCAGGACCGCACCAGTTCGGAAGTGAAACGCATTGCATCGAAGCGGTTGGAGCAGATCGAAGAGAAGCAGCGGGAGCTTCAATCCCTGCATGATGAGTTAGCGCATCTGGTGACATCGTGTCGTGGTGACCATATGCCCGACTGTCCGATCATTGATTATCTTGGATGAAGTTCATAACTCTGCAGTTCTCAGAAGCCGACGTTAGCAATGGTGCTGCTATCGTGAGGTCAATGCAGCCAAAATCTGCGGGACAAACCATCCTTTGCCCGTAGGAAAATCAAAGCCCGCCTTCGACACCGAAGTTAAATGTAGCGCCGAACCTTGGATCTGTATGTTCTATAATCCGCACCGTAAGTTTCTTCTAGCCACGGTTCTTCAGCCAGCGGTGCAGCGGCTAAAACCAAAACACCGAAAGCTGCGATACATACCGCCCATCCAGACGCAGAAAGCACTGCCCACCCCACGAGAATAGCCATATCCGCCACGTATTGCGGGTTACGGGAATACCGGTAAAGACCATCTGTTTTCAACTCAGCGACTTCGCCACTGGTTGCGCCAAACCCAATTTTCCGGACCCCCATCCAAGCAACGCCATTCCCCAAGAGCATGAGCGCCAAGCCGATCCGCCAGCGGAGGATCGCGGGCCAATCGAAGCTGTTCCAATCCGCTAGACCCAGCACGAAAGTTGCGCCAAATATTGAAATCGTGGCCAGCCAGACCCGCAACTTGATGCCCATAGTGGCTTGCTTTGGGGGCCAGATACGACGCGCGGGGAATGCGATGGACCACCCGAACGCCGCAAGAAGATAGCAACCGGCGGTTCCGCCTAAGGCAATGGCAAGGACTTGGATGTTACTGAGCATGGTCATGACCATGGCTTTCCAACGACCCCATGTCTTCGCCTGAGCGAAGTTCTTGCCACGCTTGAGCCAGAATAAGCTGGGCTGACCGCAAGAACAGTCCTGCCATGATGATCGCTACGATGAGGTCAGGCCACGCCGAAGCCGTCAGAAAGACCGCGAAACTTGCGATCATGACCGCGACATTGCCGATGGCATCGTTACGCGAACACAACCAGACAGAACGCACGTTGGCGTCACCGTCCTTGTAGCGCATCAGAAGCAGGACACTTGCCAAGTTCGCGGCCAGCGCCAGCAGCCCGATCAAACCCATGATCTGCGCGCTTGGAACGCCCAGAATGAATATCTGGTAAACCGTCGAGCCAAAGACCCAAAGGCCCATAAATAGTAAGCTCAGACCTTTGATCAGCGCACCGGTAGAACGAACCTTGAGGCTCAACCCGATGACCGCGAGACTGAGGCCATAGGTCAATGCATCCCCCAGAAAGTCGAGGGCATCTGCTTGCAATGCCTGCGATCCAGCAAGTTTTCCTGCCGACATTTCGACAAAGAACATGGCAGCGTTTATGAAGATAACGATCCAAAGAACTCGCTTGTAGGCGGGGTCGACACCATCAAACTTTGGATTGCCAGAGCAACCGCACGCGACTTCGGCTTTGCTGATTGTTTCAGTCATGTGATGTTCCTCGTTTTGTGCGGATGAAAAGCCAACGCGGGACACACGCCGTATAGTCGTCAAAGGGCTTTCCAAAAGTCCGCATGAGTGCTTGTTCTTCGCCCCTGATCTGAAAACGATCAATTGTCAGGAAGAATGCGACAACGGCCAAGACTGCACCGACCGCCCCTAGCCAAAGGGCAAAGGCGATCAAGATAATCAGCATTCCCACATACATCGGATTACGCGTTACGCTGTAGATACCGTCCGTCACCAATGTGCTCGCCAATTCTGGTGATTGCGGGTTCACGGTTGTCTTGTGGTGGATAAAGCTCAGGACTGCGGGCAATAGAAACAGCGCTCCCGCCGTTGCAATCGCGGCAATCAACCACGTTGGTGTTTCAAACGTCGCCAGCGGGACGAATGCGGCAAGCAAGCTTGCCATCACCATGCAAAATGCCAGTTGTGCGAGTGGGGGTATGTTCATGAAGACGCTTCCATATTCGATTCTTCAGAACTATAATTCCTCTAGCCACTAGAGCTTCAAGAGGAAAATTCGATGTTTTCAATCGGCCAGCTTTCCAAACGCACGGGCGTCAAGATACCGACGATCCGATACTATGAGCAAATGGGTCTGATTGATGAACCTGAGCGCTCAGAAGGCAACCAACGCCGATACACAAAGGATGGTCTGAGCCGCTTGTCCTTCATTCGTCACTCTCGTGATCTGGGGTTTTCGGTTGAGGATATCAGGGGGCTTCTGGATCTAAGCCAGCACCCTGAGAAACCATGCAGTGACGCCCACAGTATTGCCGCCCAACACTTACAAGATGTTCAGAGTAGGATTGCGAAGCTGCGGCGATTAGAGCGTGAGTTAAAACGCATCACCAAATGTGATGCTGGAAATGTGGCCGCCTGTGCTGTCATCGAAACGCTTGCCGATCATGGGCTTTGCGAAACTGAACACTAAAGCAGACTTTCGCCGCACCCCAGAAGTAGCGTAGGTAAGGGCTCAAAGTTAGATTTCGCCGCGCTACACACGAACGGCCGCTCTGCAAAATCCGCAAGGGCATTGAGCGTTCCGATATTTGAGGTCTCCACGCTAAACGCCCTTGCTACCGTTGCACCAAGCTATTGACCGAACTCACACGGTAGATATTTTTCGAAGATGAAAACGAGACAGCTTCCGCGGCTATTGCTGTTGGCCAGATGCTGCAAAGCGAAAGCTGAAAGCGCTATCAAGGCAAGTTTCACTGCGAAGTTTGCAATCCAGACGTCGGACTTCTCTTCAGCGAGCCCGATAACTGGCTTAATGTGTTTCTGGTGCTGCCATATCTACCCGCACCTTGACGCCAAGCGCGGATAGAACTCTTATCAGGGTACTTAGACGCGGATCGCCGCCCTTGCTCAAAGCTCTGTAAAGCGCCTCTCTGGTCATGCCGGAGTCGCGGGCAAGCTGGCTCATGCCTCGTGACCGGGCAACAACACCGAGCGCATGCGCGATGTACTTAGCGTCACCAGTTTCAAAGGCGTCTTTAATAAGAACCGCTTGGCCTTCTGTATCACCAAGATACTCGGCAGCGTCAAACGGCGTTGTCTTAATAGCCATGGTCAGACCTCCTTCGCCATCTTGACGGCGTTTTGATCAAGACGGTCACTCGCTTCTGCCAAATCTGGACCTACAATCGACTCCCCCTGGGCTTCGGTGGCTGCGGCTTCGTTTGAGTTGAAAGGCTCATCATCACCACAAATCCAGTCTGATAGCACCTTCTGATCAAGGTCCGGATCGAAAGGGCCAAGTCTGTCGGCCCTTTCAAGGATTGGCGCGATCCGTTCGATCAAACTCTTGGACTCGGCAGGCTCTGGAATTTGTTCTTTTTTCGGCATTAGAAGCTACCCCCCGAGGCTGTCAGACCAGTTGCAAGCACCACACCCAACAAAATGCATGTCAGAGCAAACCCAATTGCGGACCACGTTACATGCGAAGCGGGTTTCGACTCAAGGTCCAAGCCATTCACCATAAGTCCTCGCGGAACCATCGGTGGGCCATTGATCGGCACCTCATTTCTTAGTTTCATTCGCGCGATCCTCGCTGGCTCTATCGAGCCTTTCGTTGCGTGCCATGATGCGCACTAAGCTCGCGCCCGTCCCGGTGCTTGGGCGGGGTGGAAGGTTTGGGTTTGCATTTGCTGAGTTTTGGCTGAGTGTGCCAGATTGCGTGCGGGGCTGCATCTGCGACCCTCGACGCGACGACCCCAAGCCCAAATATGCCTGCCGACTGACAGCCCCGACGACTGACCCAGCCAAACCGGCGTTCAAATCGCCTGAAAGAGTGCGCACAATGAGAGGGATGAACAGCACCAGCGCGAAGGATAGAAACACGACCATCAGGAACGGCAGCGCCATGCCGATACTGCTGATGTCGGTGGCATCGCCTAGTTCGGCTTGCAGAAGGTCAATCAAGCCGAAAATCACGGAGAACACGCCTGCAATGACGACCGGATATAGTGACCAACTGACCAGCGCCGCCAACCAGCGTTTGAAATAGTCTTCTGTGGCCTTGAACAGAGACAGCGCGATCATGATCGGCGCAAGGCCCAGTAGCAGTGTTGCGACCATCTTCGCCAAGACCATGATCAGCGCTGCGACCCCACCCAAAAGAGACAACAGCACGACCAGAAGCACACTCATCATCGCGCCGGCCATCCAGTTGAGCTGCGCCCCGATCTGATTGGCGTAGGCAGACAGATCGTTGGTCAGCTGATCAAACCGCTCCGCAAAAAACGCGGTCCCCGTGCCGGTGTCACCTGTGATCGAGCCGATGATCAGCCCCGCCACGTTGTCGATACCGTCGATAATTCCGCCTGATACCTGATTGAACTGGACCCAGTTGAAGGCGAAGATCTGT